>JAGOBP010000426.1 GCA_017999195.1 Thermoflexales bacterium | reverse complement strand
GTGCTGTTGCCCACCACTTCCGTCTCGACGCGGGCGGACAAGTGAAGTTGCTCAAATAAATCCGGTTCGGCCTCAACGGACGGCTCACGCTGGCCCGTAATGCGATACAACCAATCGACGAAGCGCGTGCTGGGCGTGTGTTGACCGAACTGCGCCCCCATCACCACGATCAGGCGGCCCTGCGCCGTGGTCACGCGCGCCACTTCGGCCAGCGTGCGCGGCTGGGCGATGTACTCTGTGGGGAACGTCGCCACGGCGGAATCAAACGTGCCCGATCGGAACGGCAGCGCGTCCACGCTGCACCGCACTTGCGGAACCGATAAACCCGCGCGCCTGATCCGGTGCTGCGCCTGCGCGATCATATGCGGCGACAAATCCACCCCGATCGGTTGGTGGCGGCCCGATCGGCCCAACTCGATCAACAGGTGGCCCGGCCCGTGACCCAATTCCAGCACGCGCGGCCCGCGCACCCGATCGAGCGCCGTGCGACCCCACGCCCGCCATTGTCCAAAGGACACCAGCCACGCGACCGCATCATAGGTGAAAGCCAATTGATTATAGAGTAGATGAAAAGCGAAACGAATAAAGCGGCGATACATGCAGTGTCATGCTCCCGTACAACGTCGGCCCGATTGGTCAAAAAACCCTTGGGCGTTGGCGGCCCAAGGGTTTGCAGCTCTAGCTGAGCGGGCCAGCCGCTCAATCGAGTTGGGCGTAAGTCACCAGTTCAATATCCAGTTTTTGCAGTTGCACCAGCACCTGCGGATCAGTCAACGCGGCCAATTCGCGTTCGCGCTCGACGTGATAGTTGGACTCGGCGCGAATGTGCTCATCGGCCAGACCGGGATGTGTCATCAATTCGGTGACGCCAGCGGGCAGGTCTGCCAGCAATTGCAGCAGACTTGCCGTAGACGTGTTTTGTCCGAAGAAACTCATGATGAAATGATCGGTTGTGCGAATCGAGCGGTCTGCCAGCAAAGCCCAATCGGCTTGCACGATCGGTTCCAGCACGTCCGGGGCGACATTGCCCAGCAAGGCCGGTACATGATCGAGCGGCGCGGGTTGGCGCGGAATGGGCAATCGGATGGGCAGATCAAAACTATCGGCCAGATCCAGATACACGCGAAACAGCGGCGGAATCAGATGCACAAAATGATGCGCATCCAGATGATCGGGCAGGTGGCCCAGCGCATTCTTGAAGGTGTTGACCTGCGCTTTCAATTCGGACATCAATTCATCGGGATCGATGCGCGTGGGTTGCTGCAAAATAGCCTCTTGCGACAGGAAGTGATCGCGTTCATCGACCAGCGAGCGCACCCAGTCCATGGGCATGAGTGGGCGGCCGGCCGTGAACGTCAAATGCACGCCCAAGCCCAGGCGTGGCGCTTCACTGGCCGCGCGCACCAGATCGTGCGCGACGCCCGGCATATTCATCATCGCGGTGGTGCTGGTCACGATGCCGTCGCGATGGGCGCGCAAAATGCCATCGCTGACCCCGCGCGAACGGCCAAAGTCATCGGCGTTGACGATTAACTTGCGAGACATGGTGGCCTCCTGTTGGCGTGGTGCGTAGTGCGTGTTGCGTGAAATTCATGCGCACCACGAAACACGCAACACGCAGCACGTTAGTGCGCGGACGATTGCTCCAATACTTCACGCATCATCACCGGATCATTGCCAATCAGCCCATCGACACCGAGCGCGGTTAAGGTCTTTACTTCGCTCGGTTCGAGGACGGTCCACACGTTGAGCTTCTGGCCGCGCGCGTGAACTTGCTTCACCACTTCCGGCGTGACGGTGCTGGCCTGGGGATGACGCGCATCCAAATTCGGAATGAGCGGTGCCAACCACGCGCGGCTTAGGTAGATCGGTTCGTCGGGCGAGTAGAGCAGGCCGCACGCCAGGCGCGGCTCGGTGCGTTTGACCGTGATCAAGGCCAGCGGATTAAACGACGAGATAATCACCCGCTCGATCAGCCCGTGCTGGCGAATCAGGTCGATCACCTTCGCTTCGAGGCCGGTGCTGCGAACGGTCGTGCTTTTAAGTTCGACGTTGATGAGTAGACGCTGCCCCACCGCTTCGAAGACGTGCGACAGCAAGGGCACGCGCTCGCCCGCGAATTTCGGATTGAACTTGCTGCCTGCATCACATTGGGCAACTTCGGCGTAAGGTAATTGATCGACGCGACCGTGACCGTTCGTGGTGCGCTCGAGCGTGTCGTCGTGAATCACCACGATTTGCCCGTCGCGCGACAGGGTCACATCCAACTCGATCGCGTCCGCGCGCTGATCGGCTGCCAGCGTGAATGCGGCCAGCGTGTTTTCCGGCGCGTGCGTGGACGATCCGCGATGGGCGATGATCAGCGGTGTAGATCGATTTTGCAGAAAGAGATTGATCATGACATCTCGAAAGAATCAGTTGTTGGCAAACTGTGGCAGATTCGGATCAAGACTTGGGTCTTGTAATATGCGGCGCAGATAGACTGTGAGATAGGGCAAGTGAGTGCGCTCATGGAAATAAGCGATCGATAGCAACAGCGGGCCGACCAGCGGGATCAACATCATGAGCAGGCCCGCTATGGCTGAACCGCCAACCGCGTTCGACAAGAGCCCGAGTCCGATGCTCAATGGCGCCATGAGATACAACAACACAATACTCACTGCAATACGATTCCTGCGCGAATAGAAACCGAGTTTCGCGATAACATGTGTCCGGCCCGATGTGCGTGGTATAAGCCTGCAATACAACACGGGCTGCAAGCCGTTGTCGTCGGCCGTATTGAGATCCCGGAGTATCAGGGTGCTATGTCGCGTCAAATAGAAGTCGGTGTAGTTGACGCTGCGCGTGACAGGCCGTTCAAGCAAGAATGGCACGCGGTAGTCGCGATCACGGACATTGAACAGGAACTTCTCGCACTCCTCTGGCGATAGGTCAGTGATAAAGTCCACGTCCGGCTTCCGGCCGGAAAAAGCGAAGGGGTTCATGGTTGTAAAAACCTGACAGGTCTCGCAGACCTATCGGGTTTGGCGGTTACAGTTCCACAAAATACGCATCACAGGCGCGATCGATCAATTCTTTGGTCATCACCATCGGCACATCCATGTACTTGCCGATGTCCACCATCTGCTCGATCAGGTCGCGGGGATGCACGGCGCGCAAGCGGCGGCGCGCTTTCACGTAGTATTCTTGCAGCAGGTAAGCCAAGGCACGTTCGTCAAACTGCATCTTCTTGGCGTTGGCCACGCGCTTGAAAATCTCGCGGAACTCCTCGAACGTCGGGTCGCCGATCTCGATCTTGTGGCGGATGCGGCGCAGAAAGGCCTCGTCCACCAGATCGCGCGGGGCGAGGTTGGTGGAGAACACGATCAGCACGTCAAAGGGAATCTCGATCTTGCGGCCGGTGTGCAGTGTCAGATAGTCCACGCGCTTTTCCAGCGGCACAATCCAGCGATTGAGCAGATCGCGCGGACGCACTTGCTGGCGGCCAAAGTCGTCGATGAGGAACATGCCGCTGTTGGCCTTCATCTGGAAGGGGGCTTCGTAATACTTGTGGACTTCGTCCCAGACCAGGTCCAGCGTTTCCAGCGTCAGTTCGCCGCCGGTGATGATGACGGGCCGGTGAACCTTGACCCAGCGCGGATCGCGATTCTTGAGGTTGGTGGTCTGCGTTTCCGCCACGCGTTGATGATTGGACGCATCGTAGACTTTGATGATCGCGCCATCCACTTCAATGGCGTAGGGAATGAGAATATCATTGCCCAGGATCATCCGGCCGACCGCTTCGGCGATGGTGGTCTTGCCGTCGCCGGGCGGACCGTAGAGGAAGATGCTTTTGCCCGAGTTGACGGCCGGGCCGATCTGACCAAAGGTGCGCTCGCTGAGCACCATGTGACTGAGCGCCTGGCGCATCGAGCGTTGCGTGACGGCAAAACTCTTCAAGGCCTGCTTGGTCATCGCCGTGACATAGTGGTTCAGCGTCACCGGCGCGGGGCCGCCATACTGGCTGCGCTCCAGCGCCTCGTGGGCCTTCTCGCGGCCTTTGGTCGAGATGGTGTACTGATAGGCTTGCTCGCCGAAACCGCCCGAGCCGCGCACTTCCGCCAATTGCTCGCGCTTGAGCCATTCCAACACCTGATCGACCACTCCGCTGAAGGGCAACTTCATCCGATCGGCAATGTTCATGCCCGTCAGATTGCCTTCGTAGTACATGATCTTCAGCGCCAGATCGGTCAGAAAACTCATATTCAGACCGGTATCCTCGATCGAGCGCGGGGCGGGCGGTTCGTACATCAGGCTTGAGGGCGGCGTGGCTGCGGCTGGAGCAGGGGCC
>JAGOBP010000425.1 GCA_017999195.1 Thermoflexales bacterium | reverse complement strand
GTACCACATTGAGCGGGTTGGCGGCTGTGGCGGCGGCGGGATCGCTGAGTATAATTGGCGTGGGAGTGGGCAGCATTAGTGGTCCTTTGATGTGATTAGCGCGCGGGCGTAGGCCTCAAATTTGTTGGCCGCACACGCATCGCTGTAGCGCAAAATTTCTTCGCCGTCGACGGCGTACTGGGGATAGCACGATGTGGGCCACGCGCCGCGTGGCGCGTGCACGACCGCCGTCACCGTCAGGCCCGTGAGCTCGATCGGGGCGGTGAGTTCATCCACGATTTCTTCCGCCGTCACGATGACGTGCTTCGCCACCATCGATAATTCCTGATCGACGGCCAAATTGCCCTTCAAGCGGGCATTGCCAAACCGATCGGCGATCGGCGCGTGAATGACCGCTACGTCGCACGTCACCGCTGGGAATGCCACCACGGGTTTGCCCGTGTAGGGATCCTCGATCACTTTCACATCGGGCCGCACCTTCAACATATCCGTGCCGATCCAGCCCTGGCCGGGCATAAAGCCCACGCCTGCCAGCGAGGCGCGCAGGCCAAACGCCAGACTACTTTCCGTTTCCTCGATCACTTTCAAGTCACCGCGCGTGGCTAAGGCCGTAAACATCGGCGCGAGGCCGAAGGCTTCCAGCCCGCAATAGCACGTGCGAATGTCGCGCACCTTGCCCGCGCCGATGAGCAGATCGCTCTCGTAGGACGCCGTGAAGCACAGCAGCGTCAAGTCGCGCACGTCGGTCTTCAGCAGTTCGCGCACCAAGGCCACCGGCCGCCGATAGAGATTCATGCCGCCCAGCGCCAGCGTATCGCCGCTGTTCACCAACGCGGCTGCTTCAGCTAAAGACACCGTTTTATCGATCATTCCGCTGTCTCTCCGTCCCGCCGACTTGCGATCGCTTGCTCAATTGCGCCCTGTACGTCCAGGATGTTCCGCACGCAGAAATCCACGTCCGCGCAATCGCTGTTGTCAACCAGAATCGTCGTCATGCCCAGCGCTTTGGCCGGCCTTAAATTACGGGCGTTGTCTTCGATCAAGACACACTCTTCGCCGCGTGCCCCGATGATCTCCAAAATCCGATCGTAGGCGCGCGGATCGGGCTTGCTGACGAAGTTCACGGCCCGGACATCGATGATGCGCTCAAACTGATCAGCGCAACCTAGAATATTCAGCACGCTCTGCGCGTGTTCAAGGTTGGCATTGGTGAAGATCACTTTGCGCTGCGGCAGTGCGCGCAGCATGTCGCTCAGCGCCGGATTCGGGCCGATGTATTGCGTTAAATCAATATCATGCACGAAGTGCAGATAATCTTCGGGATCAACGTCGGGCCGCTCGACGACGAAGCCGCGCAGCGTGGTGCCGTAGCGCGTGAAGTAATCGACCTTGACCGTTTGCGCTTGTTCGGGCGAATAGCCCAATCGCTCGCTCAAGTAGCACAGAATTCGCCCGCCGATGTCCTGCATCAGGCCGGCGTGGCGCGGATACAACGTTTCGTCCAGATCGAAGAGGAGGGTGGTGATCATACGGCGCAAGTGTACCAGAGAACGACGGCGATGCAACCGGGTAATTTGACCCAATCGCCGTAATGGCCTCACCCCGTTCGGCTGCCCATATGCGCCATGTCGTGTCCCCTCTCCTGATGACCAAAACGATCCGAACCGTGATTAACTGTGATTGGTCATCAGGAGAGGGGCCGGGGATGAGGCCATCGCAACTAATAAAGAAGATGAGTGTTATAATAATTATAGCGATGCCTCTCTTCGCCCAGCCAAGTTCAGCCAAGAATGGAAGAGATATGACCAATTCAACCGAGGCCGCCTCAGACGGCAAGAAATTTGCTTTCCCTACGATCATCCGCGGGCCGTGGACGCAGGCCGCGCGCCAACTCGCCATCGATAAAGAGTGTTTGCAGCATTTCATCGACTACTTCGGCAAGGCCATGAAGACGCGGCGCTGGTCGCCGTGGCACGACCTGCCGATCCAGGAAATGCAGGACTTCGGCCAGCGGCTCAGCGCCGAGACCGTCAACCTGATCGAAGGTTTCCTCGGCATCGAAGAGTATGTGGGCGATTACGTGGAAGAGGGCCTGGAGATGTTCCGCAACAATCGCACGCGCCGCAACCTGCAATTGCAGTGGGGCGCGGAAGAGATGAAGCATGGTGTATCTTGGGAGATGACGTTGCTGCATTCGGGCGTGCGTACCGAAGAGCAACTTAAAGACTACTGCGACAAAATCCAACAGCACCGCTGGACGATCAAGAACCACGCGGGCGCCGATAGTCCGCTGGGTGTGACGGTGTACGCGATGGTGCAGGAACGGGCCACGTTCTTTAACTATCAGGAAACGCGCGCCCGCATCCGCAGTGAGTACGGTTTGCCGGACAAACCCACTCACGAAGAATCGACGCGTGGTTATGAGGTCGGTGCGTCGGAGGCTTTCCGCATTGTGGGCGTGGACGAGATCGCCCATCACGGCATCTTCCTGCAAATCGTCTTGACGCACCTCAAATACATGCCGGAAAAAGCGCTCGATGTGATGCAGCAGGTCTTCAGCGGGTTTAAGATGCCGTCGTTGCGACTAATTCCCAATGCGCGCAACTTCATTCACGCCGTCGCCAAGACGGGCATGCACACCGCCGAACGTCACCTGAAGTTTATTCATAATCCGGTGTTGAAGTCGTTGGGATTGGAAGACAACGAGGCGTTCAATCGCGCGGTGCAAGCGGCCAAGTTGCTACCGGAAGGCTTCGGCCCGGATCAAGTGAAGTTGGGCCGCACGGGTGAGTTCGTGATAGCGTACGGGTAAACGGTGATAGGTCGATCAGTCAATCGGTAAACAAACGACTCGCTTCCGAATCAGAAGCGAGTCGTTTAACTCTAACACCGGATGTGTGACATTCACTCGTCACTCATCACTTTTCGGCCCAGCAACTTCACCAACTCACCCGCCCACTTGGCCGGATCGCCCACGATGGCCGCGTCGGCCTGCTTCAGGATGGGCGCGTCGGCGTCGGGATGCACGGCCACCACGTAGCGCGCGTCCTTCATGCCCCAGGTGTGCATGGTGTCGCCACGAATGCCCAACGCGATGTACAGATCGGGCCGCACGCGCTCGCCGGTGATGCCCACCACTTGCTCTTCGGCGATGTAGCCTTCATCCACCGCTTCCCGCACCCCAGCCACTTGCGCGCCGAGTTTGTGCGCCAGCAGTTCGGCGCAACTCATCTCGCTGATCTGCCGCCCGACCGAGACGATGCGCTTGGCGTATTTCAACTTGGGTTTGGGCAATTCATAATCTACGGGTCCAAGCGTTTCGACTTTCGCTTCGACGCCATCGAGATTTACTTCGGCCGTTTCCGCTTCGCCGTAGCGTGAAGCATCGGGATACGGTTCGCCGAAGGTGTCGGGCAGGGCGGTGGCAAAGTGCGACTTGCCGCCCGTCGTCGTCATCACGTCGAAGTATTCGCCGCCAAAGGCCGCGCGTCGCCCGATGAAGCAGCGATCGAAATCGTCCACCTTCAGCATCACGCAGTTGCCGATGAAGCCTGCGCCGAAGCGCTGCGCGAGCCGGGGGGCCAGCGCATTGCCGATCGGGGTGGCGCCGAACAGCACAAATTCCGGCGGCTGCGCGACGAAGAGATCACTTAACACTTTCAGCCACGGCTCCACGCTGAACTCGGCCAACCGATCGTCCTCGGCCACGACCACACGATCCGCACCCACAGGATACAGCTCATTTGCGAGGTCGGCCACGCCCGAACCCAACAGCGCGACCTTGACGTAGAAGCCCATCATGTCGGCGGTGGTGCGTGCGCCGTACACCAGTTCTTTGGTCAGCGGCGTCAATGCACCGTCCTTCGTTTCCGCCACCACCCAGAAGTCACGCGGTTCGTCAGAGTAAGTTAATCGTGCCATAGTGCTATCCTTAAATGCGTAATTCGTACCGCGTAAGGTTTGATTACGCAGTACGTATTACGCAATAATCTTTTCCCGCTTCAACATCATCACCAGTTCTTTGGCGTTGCGCACGGGCGTGCCCAGTTGGCGCTCCGGCGGGAAGGCGTCTTCTTTCTTCGCCGTCAGCGTGCGCAGATCGTCTTCGCTCAGGCCCAGTTCTTCCGCGCGCCAGATGTCCACCACGATCTTCTTGTAGGCATCCATCAAGCGCCAGCCATTGGCGAAGGTGCCCGTGAAGGCTTCCGGCATGATCGAGATCACGGCGGGCGCGCTGATGGTCTGCGCGACGAAACCATCGCGATGCACGATCGCTTTGAAGCCCGCATCGTGCGCTTCGACTTTGGCGGCGCGCGTAATCTGCGGCCAGTCCAGATT
>JAGOBP010000424.1 GCA_017999195.1 Thermoflexales bacterium | reverse complement strand
GGTCAACATCCTGGTGCTGCCACTGACTTACTCCACCAATCCCACTTCGATTGCAGAGACTGAACGCATGGACAATACGCGCGATGCTGAGGAGCGCCGCGCTCAGATCGAAGCCGCCTGTCAGGCCGCCGCGAACAATCGGGTAACGTGTACGGCCATCGTCGCGCCCATTTACACGCGCACCGACGCGTCTGATCCGTCGATCATCAAATACTTCCTGGTCGATTTGTCGGCCATCTTCATTTTGGGCGGCGATCAAACGATCGGCATGCGGATTGTTGCGGGCACGCCGCTGGAAGACGAACTGACTAAAGCCTATCAGAGCGGCGTGATTGTCGCCGGGACCAGCGCAGGCGGCGGCATGTTGTCGGCCACGATGCTGGACGGCTACAGCAAAGATTTTGCCGCGGCCAATGCGCTGGATTTTGGCGCGCCCATCGTCTGGAATACGTCCATCCAACGCGGCCTAACCTTCGGCGTGACGGAGGCCATCGTCGATCAACGCTTCTATCAGGACAATCGGCTGGGACGTTTGCTCAATGCACTTTCACTGCCCAACGTGCCGCACGTTGGCGTGGGCATCGATGCGTATACCGGCGTCAACGTGTATGAAGGCACGCGCCTGCAAGAGGTGTTTGGTCTGTACACCGTGACGGTGCTCGATGCCGAAACGTATCACGCGGCCGAAGCGGTGCGTTATCGCGGACCGGCCAATACGCTGAGCGTGCGTAATGTGTTGGTGCAGCTGCTCGCGCCGGGTCGCGTCAGTTACGATTTGACCAAACGCGCGACGACCCTGCAAGCGCAAGTGTTGACACCGCGCGCCAAACTCGATCGGACCTTTGCGGCCCTGACGTTACCCCAAGACGCCGGGCCGTTATTGCTGGCCGGTGACTTGAGCGCCGATCTGGCAGACAGCGCCGTTTTGAAGCGCTTGGCTGAACTGGCCGACAATCCGCGCCGCCGTGTCTTGATCGTCGCCACGGGTTACGATTCCGATCAAGCGGCGCAGACGCTGGCCGAAGCCTACGCCGCCGCATTAAACATGCCCACCGATATTGTCGTGATCCCCGATCGGGCGGTGGCCCAGCCGCTGGTCGTGACGAAAGATGTCACCGGCATCATCCTGCTCGCACACGATCAATCCAAAGTCAAGCCGCAAGCCCTGTCATTGATCGAAGCGGCCTGGCGCGGCGGCCTGCCGTTGTTGGCCGATAATGGCGGCGCGGCGCTGGCGGGTCGCTTCTTCGCCGCGCAAGCACCCACGCCCGCAGATGTGGCCGCCGCCGAGATCGCGATTCAGGGTGCCTTCATTCAAGACACCACGATCATTTCCAATGGCCTGAACCTGCTCAACGTCATGATCGAGCCGCAAGTGTTAAGTGACAATCGGTGGGGGCGGCTGTTCTCGCTGGCCTACAATCACCCCGACGTGATCGCGCTTGGTTTAACCAGCGACACCGCGTTGGAACTCACGGCCGAGGGCGCGCGCGTGATTGGCGACAACGCTATTTTTGCGCTTGATTTGCGCACGTCGCAGCGTGCGCTGGGCACGGGCGATCAATTCATCATTGCCAACGGCCTGCTCGATGTGTTCGCGCCGGGCGATGAAGTCAAGCCCGTCACGGCCGATACGCAAGCGCGGCCTGTCCGCATCGCCACGCCATTGATCCCCACCATCACCCCAACCCCGACTGCAACACCGCAACCGCCCACGCTTGCGCCCACCGCGACGCGCCGTCCGCCCACGGCCACCGCCACGCCCACGCTGGAGCCGCCGCCGCCGCCCACACCGGTGCCCGTCAACGTGACCAGCACGCCCGTTTTCCCGTTCGCTTTGGGCCTGGGGGGCGTGATCTTATTGATCGTGCTGCTGGCCGCGCGACGGCCGGTCGCGCGCGATGAATAAACAGATTTGACCGTGCGTGATCGATCAGGTATACTAAGCGGCGTTGTACCGCAGTTTATCTTACACGCGGACTCAACCACCGGCCCAAAATCAAGCTAAGCGTTAACGACAGTCAGTTCAGTTCGAGAGCGCAGCCGGGTCGGCTGCGCTCTGTTGTTGCAGGGCGAAACACAAGGAGACTCTATGAAGCGCGATACCAATATGAAGACCAAGGAAGAAAAGGTCGAGGTGGAAGGGGTCGTGGTGGAAGCCCTGCCAAACACCATGTTCACGGTCAAGCTGGAAAACGGCCACACCGTCATGGGCTATTTGTCCGGCAAGATGCGCCGCTACTACATCCGCATTCTGTTGGGCGACCGGGTCAAAGTTGAGATGTCGCCCTACGATCTGAGCAAGGGCCGCATCACCTATCGCTTCCGCAGCCCCAACGCGCCCGCCGTCGAGTTTTAATCCCGCTAAATCAAACCCGACTGGTCGATCTGACCAGTCGGGTTTTTCTTAGTTCTTCCGCGCAATCAAACACACCCAGTCTTTATCTTGTAAGCGATCGATGACGCTCAGCCCCTGTGAAGTCAGCGCTTCGCGCACGCCATATTCCTGCGTATCAATCAAACCTGCAAAGATCGCCAACCCGCCCGATCGAACCACGCGGCCCAACTGGTCCTCGCACATCAGGATGATCACGCGCGCCAGAATGTTCACCACGATCAAATCGTACGTTTCGGTGGCCGCTTCCGTCAGCGAACCCACACTGCACTTCACCGCCGCCTCGACGTGATTCATCGCGACGTTTTCGACGGCCGCTTTCACCGCCACTGGATCATTGTCGATGGCGATGATCGAGCGTAAGCCCAACTTCGCCGCCCCGATCGCCAGGATGCCCGACCCCGTGCCCAGGTCCAGCGTGTGCATATCCGGCTGCGCATATTTCTCGATCGCGGCCAGGCACATCTGCGTCGTCGGATGCAAGCCGGTGCCAAAGGCCATGCCCGGATCCAGTTCCAGCACGATCTCATGTGGCTGCGGTTCGTACTCGCGCCACGACGGCTTGATGACGAACTTCTCGCCCAGGTGCGCCACGTGATAGTGTTCGCGCCACGCATTGGCCCAATCGCTTTCGGCCACCACACGGAATGTCGGCTCGGGAATATGCGCGATGCGGCTCAGATGCCACAGCGCCTCTTCGATCTGCTGCTTCTTCTGATCGACGTTGTCCAACATCGACACGTAGGCGCGCACCGCTACAATTTGCTCCAGGTCTTGCGCCACGCCTTCATCCGCGCCCAAGCCAATATCGCGTGCCAATTGTTCAATCGCCACGCCGTTCGGCGCGTAGCGGCTCAACACTTCAGACACCGCCTCGGCCGTTTCCGGCTCCGTCATCACACACACTTCCAACCACTCATTCGTTTGTTCGTCCGTCATGCCGTCCTCACGTTTGATATTCCAGCGCCGCAGAACTTTGGCGCAGTCAATTGACTTCGATGGTGAACCGTTAGGCTCCGAATCGTCCGGTTGTTGGGGCAGACGCGCGCCGTACTCAACGCGGCCGCCAAAAACGCTCGACCGGCTGACCCTGCCCTGCGGCCAGCGCATAGGCGCGCATTCGTTGCGCCACCTCGTCATCATCCCGATAAAACGTGCTGATTTGCGAACGATGACACAGAAAGGCGTTGATCTTCGCGTGCAGCGCAGCCTCGCTCAACTCCACTGCTTCCGATCGCCACTCGGCGGCGCCCCAGACGTGCGTCAGCCGCTCGGGCTGCTCGGCGTACGGATAATCTTCGTAGTAGTCCAGATCGATCTTCAAGCGCTCGGCCGCCGCGCGGGTGATCACATGATCGACATGCCCGCCCGCCGTAAGCGGTACAAACACGCGCACGCTGGATCCGGCCAGCCGCAACTTGGATTGCAGCGCCTCGGCCACGCGCGCCACAATATCCGCCTCGCGCACCGGGCCAAAAATCGCCGCTTCCGAATCGTACAGCCAGCGCTGGGCGGCAGGATCGCTGCGATAGACGGCGTCGGCAAAGGGCAAATGGATCAGCATCGCGCCCAACTGGTCGCAGGCGGCGCGATCCTCATCGCGGCGGGCAGCGGGCGCATTCTCGCCCAACTGCCAGCGCTGCTGCAAGTCGCGCGCAAAAGCGGACAGCGGCGTGCCGATGGGCCGATCACCCCCGAAGAGCGTAATCACGATTGGACGATAACCGTTCTCGGCCAGCCGATAAATCGTGCCGCCGCACGACAGTACCGCATCGTCGGGATGCGGCGACAGGAAGATCGAGCGCGGCATAGACTGCGGCGCGAGCCGCGAAATTAAGGGCATTTTGATTGACAGTCCTTGGTGGGCGTGTTACAATCCTGCGCGCAAGACGTTGGGCCGTTAGCTCAATGGTAGAGCAGAGGCCTTTTAAGCCTTTGGTTCAGGGTTCGA
>JAGOBP010000423.1 GCA_017999195.1 Thermoflexales bacterium | reverse complement strand
CATCACCATTGGCCAGGCCGGTGAGCACCTGGTCAAGTTCGCGTGCTGGATGAACGAGGACGATCGAGCCAGCGGGCGCGGCGGCACGGGCTGCGTGGGCGGCAGCAAGAATTTGAAGGCCGTCGTCATCAAGGCCGAGAAGAAACTGGTCAAGGCCGCTGATCGCGAGAAGTGGAAGGCCGCGCACCAGAAGGCCTTGGCCGAAATCATGGATGAGCGCGTGGTCACCTCGCCGCGCAAGGGCGGCCTGTCCGTCTACGGCACCAACGTACTGACCAACATGACCAACGTCATCGGCGCGTATCCCACCAAGAACAGCCAGTTCACGGCCTACGGCGATCAAGCCGAACTGCTGAGCGGCGAATACGTGAAGCAAAACATCCTCGTCGACGATCCCACCTGCCACGCCTGCCCGGTGGCCTGCAAGAAGGAAGTGGAAGTGAAAGAAGGCCCGTGGAAGGGTCTGCGGATGGAAAGCGTGGAGTACGAGCCGGCTTGGTCGGTGGGCGCGAATTGCGGCAACCCCGACATCAACACCGTCGCCAAGATGATCGATCTGTGCAACGACTACGGCATGGACGCGATCGAAATCGGCCATCCCATTTCCATCTGGATGGAAGCCACCCAGAAGGGTTGGACCAACGGCGACGGCGGCCTGGCCTGGGGCGACATCTACGGCATGACCGAGACCGCCCGCAAGATCGCCTTCCGTGAAGGCATCGGCAATGTCATGGCCGACGGCGCCAACGCCACCGCCCAGCATTTTGGTCATCCCGAAATTGCGATGACGGCCAAGGGTCAGGGCGTACCGGCCTACGATCCGCGCGGCATCAAGGGCATGGGCCTGGGCTATGCCACCAGCAATCGCGGCGCGTGCCACCTGCGCGGCTACACCCCGGCGGCCGAAGTCGTCGGCAACGTGCTCGGCCCATCCACCGTCGCTGATCCGCTGGCGTGGAAGGGCAAGGGCGAGATGAACGTGATCTTCCAGAACGTGCACACCGTCACCGACTGCCTGGATATGTGCAAATTCGCCACGTTCGCCGAATCGCTTGACTCGATCGCGGCGCAGTACGAAGCCATCACCGGCGTGCCGTCCGATCCCGGCCACCTGCTCAAGTCAGGCGAGCGCGTCTACAACCTGGAGCGCTACTACAACAATCTGGCCGGCTTTGGCGAAGGCAGCGACACACTGCCCGATCGCTTCACCAAAGAAGCGTCCACCATGCCCGGCTCACTGGGTCACGTCTGCGAACTCGATCTGATGCTGGAGGAATACTACACAGCGCGTGGTTGGGTGAATGGCGTCGTGCCCGAAGCGAAGTTGAAGGAACTGGAGATCATCTAATCACCCGATTGATGATCGCAACCCGATAAAAAACGGGGCGGCCAACTGGTCGCCCCGTTTTTTATCCCCCGCCGACGGCGGGAAAAACATTCACCACATCGTCCGGCAGGATGCGTGTCTCGATGCCGTTCTCCAGAAATTGCGCGTCGCGCCCGTTGACAAAGAAATGAACATGGCCGTGCATCTTGCCGGTCTCGTCCAAGAGTTCCGCTTTCAACTTTGGAAAACGCGCAATCATCACCCCCAGCATCTCCTGCACCGTGAGGCCGTGATCGGTGTCAAACTCCACCGTCTTCCCCCCGACGATGGGGCGCAGCGTGGCAAAGAAATGAACTTTCATAACAACTCCTCTCCCTGAGATTTCCTGGCTTGCTCGACATTGATCTTACCGCTGGCGATGGGCGAAAAAACGCTCACGACCTCGGCCGCCCCGATCGGCCGCTCCAACCCGTCGGCCCACAAACGCGGATTACGCCCGTCGATGTACAGCGGAATCCACGGATACAACTGACCGTCGCCATCCAACAACTCTGCCCGCAACTGCGGATAACGCGACACAACAGCATCAAGCACCTGGCGTAGACTTAGGTCGTTCTCAACCTCGATCGTTTTCGCCCCCACGATCGGGCGGTAGACGCCGTAAAAATCCACGCGCATCCTAATGGGCTTCCTTGGCCTTGTAATACTGAATCAGCACCAGCGTCAGGATGCCCGTCGCCGCGCCGAACAGCAGCGTCTCCACCGGATTCTGCCACTCCACTAACTGCTTCGTAAATGCGATGGCGACGAACAGCGTGATCAGGCTGGCGAGTTTGGCCTTAAGCTGATCGATCGAGTGAATCTGAATCCAATCGGCCACCTGCAACTCGCCGATGAAGAGTTCGTACAGGCCAATCGCAAAGATGTACAGCACAATCGCCAGCAGATACACGTCCACGACGGAAAAGAACTTCGTCGCCAGCGACGTGACTTCCAAATATTCCGGCTTCGACAACGCCTTGACGACGATCTCAATAGCCAGATACGTGCCATACACGCCAAACAACATCGCGCTGATAAACAGCGTGATGATAGGCAACACCACAATCAACGCACCGCGTTCCAGAACTTTCTTGAGCATAAACCACCCACCGTGAAATATCTTCAATTGATTTTACCACGCGCGCCAACCAAAAAAGCCCAACCTATCTCAAGTTGGGCTTTTCCTTGTCTACTTGGCTACTCCTCTACTCGTTCCACCCTGACCGCGCAAATCTTATACTCGGGAATCTTGCTCACCGGATCGAGCGCGGCCAGCGTCAGTTCATTCGCGTTCGCTTCGGGGAAGTGGAAGTTGGCATACACCATGCCCGGCGGCACGCGATCGGTCACCCACGCTTCGGCCTCGATGCTGCCACGCCGTGAAGTCACGCGCACGTGGCGTTTGCCGTTGACGCCCAACTTCGCGGCATCATCGGGATTCACTTCGATCAACGCCTGACCATACACCGCCATCAGTCCTTCCGAACGGCGCGTCATCTCGCCGCCGTGCCAGTGATACAGCACGCGCCCCGTGCTCAACAGCACCGGATAGTTGTCGTCGGGCAGTTCGGCGGGCGAAATATGATCAATCGGCGCGAATTTGCCTTTGCCGCGCGTGAATGCGCCGATATGCAAAATCGGTGTACCGGCGTGCTCGATCGATTTTACCGGCCAATGCAGTCGCTCGCCCTTTTCGAGTCGCTCATGCGTGACGCCCGCATAACTCGGCGTGAGCGCGTTGATCTCGGTCATGATGTCCGAGGTCGACGAGTAAGTCCAATCGGCATACGTACCCCCGATTGGTTTTCTCGTCCCCAACGCGATCACACGCTTGGCCAACTCCGCCGTGATCACCCAATCGTTGCGCGCTTCGCCTAGCGGCTCGATCGCTTGGTGGCACATCTGAATGCGCCGTTCGGTATTGGTAAAAGTGCCTGTTTTCTCGGCAAATGTCACGCCGGGCAACAGCACGTCCGCATACTTCGACGTTTCCGACGGGAAGATTTCTTGCAGCACGATGAAGTCGCACGCCTCAAGGCACTCGCGAATATGCGCGCTGTCGGGGTCGCTCATCACGGGGTCTTCGCCCAGAATGTACAGCGCCTTCGTCGTGCCTTCGAGAATGCCGGGCATCATCTCGGTGACGGTCTTGCCAAGCGCGGGCGAGAGCGGCACGCCCCACGCGGCTTCGAATTTCTTTTGGTTCGCCTCGATGTTGACCTTTTGATAAGCGGGGTACACATCGGGCAGCGCGCCCATGTCGCACGCGCCCTGCACGTTATTCTGCCCGCGCAAGGGATTGACGCCGCCACCCGGCACACCGATGTTACCCAGCAACATTTGCAGGTTCGCCAGGTCCATCACGTTGCGCACGCCCACGATGTGCTGCGTGATGCCCATCGCCCACATCACCGCCATCGGGCTGTTCTGCGCCATGATCTCGGCGGCCTGATACAGTTGCTCGATCGGCACGCGCGTCAACTGCGAGACTTTCTCCGGCGGATACTGCATCACTGTGGCTTTGAAGTCCTCGAAGCCTTCGGTGCGTTCAGCGATAAACGCCTTATTTTCCCAGCCTTTTTCGAGCAGGATGTACATCAGGCCGTTGATCAGCGCGATGTCCGTGCCGGGCCGATGGCGAATATGCAACGTCGCGAACTCGGTGATGTCGATCTTGCGCGGGTCGGCCACGATCAATTTCACGTGGCGCTTCAAGACCGCTTGACGCAACTTGGTGCCGAACACGGGATGCTGCTCGGTGGTGTTGGAGCCGATGATGAACAGGGCTTGCGCGTGTGCCACGATGTCATCGAACGAATTCGTCATCGCGCCCGAACCGAAGGAGGCCGCCAGACCGGCGACAGTGCTGCTGTGTCAAAGGCGGGCGCAGTGATCGATGTTGTTCGCCCCGATCACCTGTCGCGCGAATTTGTTCATCAAGTAATTTTCTTCGTTCAGGCACTTCGCAGAGGCCAGCACCCCGATCGTGT
>JAGOBP010000422.1 GCA_017999195.1 Thermoflexales bacterium | reverse complement strand
ACATAGGGTCACCTGATTCTTAGGGGATAGAAGTTGGAGGTTGGAGTGATGTTCACCACAACGAACCTCAACCTTCCAACTTCCAACTTCCAATCTCTAACGTCCAACTTCAAACGCGTCTTCCAACATCTTCAATTCAGCCAATAAGTATTTGCGGGTGGACGTGCTAAGCCGCGTGTCTTCGCTGACTTTGGCCTGCTCTTCGCGCGCGGCGCGCACCACAAACGCCGGGACAAACATGATGCGGCCCGCCGGAATCACTTCGAAGTTGTTCAGTTCCATCGCCAACGTCTGATCGTCAAAGTAGGGCAGGCTCAGGCTGAGGCCGCGATTCAGCTCATGCCGGGCCGCGCGCCGCTTGATCGTCGTGACGATGTCGATGGTTTCGTAGCGCGCCAACGCCCGCCCTTGATTGATCAACTGCCCCAACAGGCCATAGCGTTTTTGTTGATAAACTTCATCGGCCACGATGTAGGGCGCCAGCGACAGCGCGATGTGCAGCACGTTCATGTAGCGCTGCATCGAGGCGAGGTGCGCCTCGGCTTCATTGATCGAATTCACCAGCAAGTGATCTTGATCGTCCAGTGCCACCCACTGCGGCAAATAGAACTGCCGCGCATACGCCACATACGGCACCAGCAACTCACCGCGCCCGTCGTTCACATCGCCCTCTTCCGCGATGGCATCCGTCGTCGCCGTGATGGCCGATCGGGCTTCAAGTTGGCCGCCACTGGGGATCGTCGGAATCGATTCATCTTCTGCTGCGGCGTAGGTTACAGATCGACCATCTGGCAGCATGCTGTGAACGAGGTGCTGTGCCGTGGCAAAGCGCAGCAATTGGCCGCTGAGGCGCAATTCACGATTGGCCGATTGCTCCAATTCGTTGAAGCGTTGCCGCACGGTCTTGTACAGTTCGGTCTTGGAAAACCGATCGAACAAGCCCGCCCCGCCGGCCGATTGCTCGCGTTGATCGGCGGGCACGGCCACGGGCTGCGCATCACTGCCGGGACCGATGACGCGATCGGGCAGCGTAAAACGAATTTGCGTCAACTTCTGCGCCATCGCTTCCGCTAACTGTCGCGCTTGCGCTTCAACAAAGCGCTGCGTCAGCGGCGGCTGAGCGTGCAGCAAGGCACTAGCCGCCTCAAACTCTTGTCGCAGATGCCCGGCCACAGAGGCTGCTGACGTTCCATTGGATACGGTGTTAGGCATAGTTCTGTATTCCTTCCCATTACTGGACCTGGCTGACCCACAGCCAGATCAAACTAAATTCAACGACCACGGACAGCGCCAGCATGGAATTGCTGGCTGCCCCGCGCGCCACTTGCGTGGTAATCCACATTTGAAATTCCAGGAAACCGGCGACGATGGCAAAGGGCACGGCATTGCGAATCATCGGCCAAATCTCGCGGTGAGGGCGGACGGGTTGTGCGCCGCGGCCATCCAGCACATGCACCACCGCCCCCAATTTGGCGATCAGGTGCTCGCTCAGCGGCATCGCCGCGCGGCCAAAGCGCTTCACCGTCTGGTCGGCCAGGCAAACGATCACGTCGCCGGGCTGAACCAGCGGTCGCAGCACCTTGAGCCAACTCGACCCAAAGATCGCCTGGCTGGACACCCGCAAGCGATCATCCCGCGTGATGGAGGTCAGCAAGGCCAGGCTGCGGCGTGCGCGCGACTCTTCATCGGCGTCGCGGACCAACGCAACGTACAACACCTCACTGCGCGCTTTCAGGGCCAGGGTCCAGATACGGCGAGCCAGGGGCATCTCATCGGTGCTGGCGGGAGACACCAGCACGATCAAACGGGTGGCGGGCGATGGCAGATTGGATGGGGTAGACATAGTGGCCTCGCTGATGGTTCACTTTCACCATTAGCATAGCGCGGCCAAATAAAACGGCGACAAAGAATCAGCGCAAGTGCATAAAGGACAAATAAAGATGGGGGCTGGGTAACTGGTGATTGGTAATTGGTAATTGGGGGATCAGGGATTAGGGAGCAGGCAGGGCAATCGTGAGATAGTGAGATAGTTGAGAAGGTGAGATAGTGCAGTAGTTCGAGGAGTAAGGCACGCCTACGTGCAAGGTCGCGGGCGAGGGAATGCAGAATGAACGCGAGTTTACGCTCAAGGCGGACGACAGTCCGCCGTTGTCAGTCGCAGGGCTTTCGCCCAGCGAGAGCAACAATGTAAATCAAAGCGGAATTCGCTACAAGATCACCGAATCACTGATTCGCCGAATCGCTGTGTCGCTGACTCAACCTCAATCGTCGGCCAGGAAGCGATAGCCTACGCCCGGCTCGGTGAGGAAATATTGTGGCTGTTCGGGATCGGCTTCCAGTTTCTTGCGAAGTTGGCGCATGTAGACGCGCAGATATTCGATGTGATCCGCATCCGCCGGATCCCACACGTTAGTGAGGATGGCTTGGTGCGTCAACACCCGACCGGCATTCGCGGCGAGGTAGGCCAGCAATTTGAATTCAGTGGCCGTGAGTTTCACTTCCACGCCGTCGCGCGTGACGATGTGCTGCACTAGATCGATCGCGAGGGGACCGGCCGTCACGATCGGGTGCGGGCTGCCCTGTGCGCGGGCGGCATGGCGCAAGGCCACTCGAATCCGCGCCAATAGTTCCTCAATGCCAAAGGGCTTCGTCAGATAATCATCCGCGCCTTTGTCCAATGCGGCCACTTTATCGCGCTCGTTATCGCGCACGGACAGCACGATGATGGGCACTTGTGTCCACTCGCGCAGCCGCGCGCAGACCTGCAAGCCATCCATGTCGGGCAAACTCAGATCGAGAATGATCACGTCCGGCGGATTGGCCGCAGCCAACGTCAGGCCCTCTTCGCCGCGCATGGCGGCCGTCACACGAAATTGCTTGGCCGTGAGAATGGTGCGCAACGCGCGCACGATCTGCGGCTCATCGTCAATGACCAGAATATGCGGCGCGGTCGTCATGGCGTTAACTCCAGCGCGGCCGGTTGCGAAGCGGTCAGCGGCAGCGTGAAATGAAAGATAAATCGATCGGGGCCGTTTTCAGCCCAGATGCGGCCGCCGTGCGCTTCGACGATGCCTTTGCAAATCGACAACCCCAGGCCGGTCCCCGTAATCCGATCGGCCGCGGTGACTCGATAGAATTTATCGAAGATGCGCTCCAGATGTTCTTCCGGCACGGACGGTCCCTGGTTGCTGACTTGCACCTGCACCCAGGCCGTATCGACCGCGCGCGCACTCAGGCGAACTTCGGTATTCGGTGGCGCATACTTGACGCTGTTGCTGATCAGATTGCGAAAGACCTGCTCGATTTGCACGTAATCCACCGCCACAAGCGGCAGATCATCGGGCAGATCGATCTTGACGCGATGATTCTGCGTGACGGCGCGCAGGCTGCTTAAGGCGCTGCCCGCAATCTCAGCCAGTGCATTCCAGCGTCGCTGCGGGTGCAGCGCCCCCGACTCGATGCGGGACATATCCAGCAAGTTGCCGACGAGTTGATTCAGGTAATCGGTTTCTTCTTCGATCGCGGCCAGCAGTTCATCGCGCGCGGCCGAGTCCCACGGCACGGCGGCGCTGCGCAGACTGGTCACGGCGGCCTTGATGGTGGCCAGCGGCGTGCGCAATTCATGCGAGACCGACGACAACAGCGCGGACTTCAACCGATCGCTTTCTTCCAGCACTTTGGAACGGTTGGCCGTAGTCGCCAGCCGCGCCCGTTCGATGGCCATAGCGCCCTGACTGGCGCTGGTGCGCAGCAAGCGCTCCTCGGCGGGTTCAAACGCCCGCCCCGCGCGCCACAGCCGGATTTCGCCCTGCTGTCCACGCGTAGTTTGCAGCAGCACACACAACGTCGGTGGCACGGTCGTGGCCGGAGCGGCGGCGGGCAGCGTCAGCACGTGCCGCACGTTGCCGGGGCGCGCCTCGATCACCACTTCCACCCGATCGGCCTGCATCGTCTGATAGGTCTGCTCGGCTAGGGTCTGCACGATCGCGCTATCCGCTTGCAGACCGGCCAGTTGCAAACTCAATTCGTATAATTGCGTTGCTTCACGTTCGCGCGCACTGGCGGCGCGGGCGCTGGACTGGGCACGGTCCATCAATTGACTGATCGCGACCGCCACAATCAAGAAGGCGATCAGCGTCAAGATGTCCTGCGTTTGATGGACGATCAAGGTCAGCGTGGGCGGCAGGAAGAAGTAATTGAACGCGAGAAACGCCGTCACCGCTGAGACGATGCCCGGCCACAAGCCGCCCAAGGAGGTGACCACGCCAACCGTCAACAAAAAGATCAAGGCGTCGACGGGCGGATCGAGCCAGGGTTGCAATGCGGCCAGCAGCGCGGTAATGGCGGCCACTGCCACTATGGCCACGGCATAGC
>JAGOBP010000421.1 GCA_017999195.1 Thermoflexales bacterium | reverse complement strand
GCCAGGGCCTGCAACGCGGTCACTTCGCTCTCATCAAAGGCGTTGCGCTGCACGCTCTGCAAATCCAGCACGCCCAAAAACCGCTCGCCCAACTTCAACGGCAGCACCAGCTCGGCGCGCGTCTCGGGCAGCAGCGGATTGGATAAGTAGATGACATCGTCCGCCACATCGCGCGCCACCCGCGCCACTTGCTGCGCGCAAACCCAACCCACCATCGACTGGCTGCCCACCGCCAGTTGATGCTCGCGGGCCTTCAGGACGCGGCCAGGCTCATCGGTGCCATATTGCAACACCGCCCAGCGGCGTTCGGCGTCGATCAAAAACAGCGCGACGTAATAGAAGCCATAGCGTTCGCGGATCAGATCGACAATGCGGATAATCAATTCATCGATGTTGAGCAGGCTGGTAATGGCCCGCCCAATTTCCGCGCCGGTGACCACTTGATTGGCCCGGCGTTCCACCTCGCGCGTCCGATCGGCCACTTGCTGCTCCAGCGTGCGCGCATACGCCTCTTGCTGATGACGCGCCTGCCGCACTTCGGCCGTCATGATGTTGAGTGCGCCCGCCAGTTCGCCAAACTCGTCGTGCGTATCGATTAGCACCGATCGATCCAGCTGGCCCTGCCGGATGTCTTCAACGCCGGCGCGCAATTTAGCCAGCGGCACGGCGATGCGCGACATGACCAGGCCGATCATGACCACCACCGCGATCACCACAACCAGCGTCGTCGCAATCAACACCCCGGTCGCCAGCGCGATTGTTTGATCGGCTTGCGTTTGCGCGACGCTAACCTGGTCCAACTCCAATTGCTCAAACTCACGCAGGGCCTGAATAAGCGGTTGTTGATAGTTCTCGATCAGTACGGTGAGCGCCCGATCAGTACGCGGCCCCAGGTCGCCTTCCGAGTCATAGGCAGTCAGGACCCGTCCGGCTTGCGTGGTGAACGCGATAAGGTTTTGGCGCATGTCGCTAATACGGATGCTTTCGTCGACATCACGGAGGTCGGTCACCACGATCGCTTGCACGACGAGGGTGTCCAGCAGTTGCGTCTGAGTCATAAACAAGGCACGCTGGGCGGCGGGGTCGATTGGCAACTGCGTATAGTTGCGGACAATGTCCGTCAGGGTCAAGCTTTCTGATCGGATGCGGGCGCTGAGCGCGGCAGTCTCGGCCCGGGCGGCGACGCGTGTTAACGTGTTGTGACTGACGCTGACCAGCGCAATCGAGCCAAGGGTCAGCACTAGCGCCAGCAGGGCTAACTCGGCAAACGCCAGCACCAGGCTGCGCGTAATACGTCCACGCAGGATCAAGAGGTCTCCAGTTTATTTGTTGGCTTGATCAAGTTCGGCTTGATAGGCGGGGGCGATGTCGTCCAACGCCTGCTGAGCCGTCACCTGGCCCAGCAACACCGATTGTAGCGCAGTTTCCCATCGCGTGCGCAGCTCGGCCGAGATCAACGCCGCCGGTTCGTAGATGCCAAAACTGACCAGTTTGGCCACAATCTCGCGATTGGCGTTGGTGGCATAGCCGGTGTTGCTGCGCCGCAAGCCGGGCGCTTGCTGGTAGTTGGGCACATCCCGGGCGACCTGACTGCTGGTCAAGTAGCGGGCAAATTCATTGGCGGCTTTCAGCTGCGCTGGGTCTGCCACATTGGCAACACCGTACAAGCCAAACGCGCCGGTGGTAACCGTTTTGCCGAGCTGGCCCATCGGGACGGGCATGGCCACAAAGGTGGCGCCGCGCTTTTCCATATCGGGAATGAAGTTGGGCGTATCCATCACCATCGCCACGGTGCCGCTCATGAATTGTGATCGGACCAGGGCCTGATCGCCCAGGCCAAAGTCCGGCGGGGTGACGCGCTGCACCTGCGCCAGATCGCCGATCTTTTGCAGGGCACTGATGCCTTCGGGCGAGTTCTGCACGTAGCGCTTGGCGTCTGGGCTGAGGATGCGCCCGCCGTCGATGTAGAGTAGCGGCAGATAGACGACTGCTCCGGGCGAGGCTGAGGCCGTAAAGCCATAGACGGCTGTACCGTCTGGGCGCTGAAAAGTCAAGCGTTGCGCCACGGATTGGAATTCGTCCCAGGTCCACGGTTTGTCCAGGGTGGCCGGCGTCACGCCGCGCTCCTGAAAAAGGGCGGGATTGGCGTAAATGGCGACGGCCGTGACCCAGAGCGGCCAGGCATACGTCTTGCCATCGACCATGGCCGGTGCCAGGCCGCTGGCGTAAAAGTCGGCCCGGTCGTCGGCGCTCAGGTAAGGATCGATCGGGGCCAGCCAGCCCGCCCGGGCGAAACGCGGCAGGTCGCCGGTGTTGACGCTGAGGACGTTGATGCCGGTACGGGCGCTCAAGGCGGCTTCCAATTGAGCGGTCCCTTCCGCCGTCCACGGGATGCCGATGATTTTGACTTTGATGTTGGGGTGCGTCTGCTCGAAGGCTTTGATGGCTAAGGCATTAGTAACGGAGGTGGTGTCCGAGCCGCCCTCGGTGTAGCCGCGCTTAAAGAAGGTGATGGTGACGGGCGCGGCGGGGGCAATCGGCGCGGCACAGGCAGCCAGCACTACCAGCGCGGTGATCAGGTAAGCACAGCGGAAGATTCGCTTCATTTCAACCATCCTGACACAATATACCAACTGAGCATCAACATATTAACCGATTCGACACACGCTGGCAATGGCAGGCCGTAATGTGATCTAGCGCGTAACGTCACAGACTTAATTGGTCGGGGCGGTTCTGCTTGACGAGAATTCAGTTGTCGTTATACTGCCATCCAAGTACGGTAAATGGACGTTCTTCGACCGCGTTCAGTTCGGGGAGATAGAATGACCACAAGGAATCGAGCATGCAATCCAATCCAACGGTTTTGATGGTTGTCGTCTGCGGCTTTTCCCTCATCATGCTGGGCATGTTAGCTTTGGTCGTGTCGACGGCGCGCAAACAAGCGGCGCAGAAAGCGGGCATCGCGCAGGCGTTGGGCTTGACGCCTGTGCCCGACGCGCCAGACCTGCTGCAGCGGCTGGCCGTCCTGCATGATACCAAGCGGCCAGAGCGCTATACCTTGCAGCACGTCTTTCAGCGTCGATTACCACAAGGCGAGGTGTATTACTTCAGCCTGACGGAAGGCCACTTCAACCGATCGACCAGCGGCAGCCGCCGGACCACGCAGTATGCGGTGGATACGGATGCGCTGGCGTTTATCTCACCCACGTGGCAGCTGCCGCGCTTCAAAGCGACACCGCGCCTGGGCGGACGTGGTCAGTTGGCGGGGATGGCTAATCGGCTGGCCGAAGCCGCGCTAGAGATCAAGCACGATGTGATCAAGTTTCCGCACATCCTGAATCTGGATGATCAATACCTGATCGCGACGCCGGAAGCGCCCGCTTCGTCGGTCACGCTACCCGATGGTTTTCTGCGTGTGCTGGCGTCTTATCCGAATTTGCAATTGAATGCCGGAGGCGATACGCTGGTGGTGGCGTATACTAACACCGTAACTAATCCGCCCGATGAACAGCGCATGACCGCACTGTACAACATCGGTTTGCAATTGACGCGCGAGATTGAAGCACGGTAAAGTGCTCGGCAGACGGCGTGCATTTATCTGAACGGCGGTTAAGATGCGGCTATTTCGTTCGTCCTCACCGGAGAAGACCAAGTGCCAGGCGTACCTCATTTATTCGGAATGGGGACCGTCGCGCAGCATCCCGCGCGATCAACGTCTGGCCGAGTGCTTTCCCAAAGTGCCCGCGGAAACTCGCGCCGCGTGGATGAAAGAATTCGATCAAGTCGAGGCGGCCATCTGGGAAGCGGCCAAGACGGGCGGGCCACGCACTGGCTCATTCGCGGCCTTTGCGCGGCAGATGCAACAATCGTTTCCGTTCTTGAATGACGAGGCGATTAGCAGCGCGTGGTCACGCGCAGGGTATTACGCGTGGCATGAGGGGTATTGATCAATCTTTCAGGAGGTTGTGGCCTAAATGTCTATCGAAATTTCGCCATTGCGGACGCGATTGAGCACTGATTTACGCGTCGCGATGAAGGACCGCGACACGTTGACAACCCTGACTCTGCGCTCACTGTTGGAAGCCATGGATAACGCCAGCGCGGTGCCTATGACGGCTGAGCATTTGCCGGTCTACGGTCGCTCGGGCGATGTGCCACGCCGGATAGTAACTGAGGATGATTACCGCCTCATCGTGCGGAATGAGGCGGCAGCGCGTCAGGCCGCCGCCCTTGAATACGAGCGACTGGGTCGCAGCGAAGCCGCGGCTCACGTCCGGGCCGAACTCAATGTCGTGATGCGGTATATCGATTCATGACTCGCGACCACTTGTACTAACCCCAACAAAACTCGAAGCCGACTAAGTGCATCAGTCGGCTTCATCACTTTACATGAGCAC
>JAGOBP010000420.1 GCA_017999195.1 Thermoflexales bacterium | reverse complement strand
CACACCGGTGGTGTGGCGGCGGGCGGCGACATCACGCACGGTCTGCCGCGCGTGGAAGAACTGTTTGAGGCGCGCAAGAAGCCCAAGGGCGAAGCCGTCATGAGCGACATCGACGGCACCGTGAAGATCGTCCGCAGCGAAGGCGGCGTGCGCCTGATGAAGGTGTCGTCAACGCAGATGGTGAAGGACGACTACGAAGTGCCCGGCAACTGGTCGCTCAAGGTTGAGCATGGCATCGAAGTGACTGAAGGCCAGGTCATTGCCACGCGCGGCGAACAGGAAATCGTGGCGAAGCATGCCGGCCGCGTCTCGATGCGCAAGAACAAGCCGTTGGCGGTGGTGTATGAAATCGTCGACGATCGCGAGTACGAAGTGCCCGTGGCGGCCCGCTTGCTGGTGGAAGACGGTCAGGAAGTGGCGGCCGGTCAGCAGCTCAGCGAAGGCGCGTTGAATCCGCACCGCATCCTGCGCATTCTGGGCCGCGATGCGACGCAGCTCTACCTGTTGACCGAAGTGCAGAAGGTGTACCGCTCGCAAGGCGTGAACATCAACGACAAGCACTACGAAGTCATCATCCGCAAGATGATGAACCGCGTGCAGATCGTGTCCAGCGGCGATGCCGATTTGCTGCCGGGCGAACTGGTCGACCGGCTGGTGCTGCAAGACATCAACGCCAAGCTCATCGAGCAAGGCAAGCGCGGCGCGTCGGCGGTGCCGGTGTTACTGGGCGTGACCAAGGCCGCGTTGAGCACCGACTCGTTCCTCAGCGCCTCGTCGTTCCAGCACACCATCAAGGTGTTGGCGGGCGCGGCCATCGAAGGCAAGAGCGACGATCTACTGGGCTTGAAGGAAAACGTCATCATCGGCAAGTTGATTCCGGCCGGGACGGGCTTCAAGCGCGAGCGCATCGAAGCGGTAATCGAGCCGATCGGTGAGGGCGTCCTCAGCGTCGAAACGGACCTGGGCGCACTGCCGCTGGCTGAATAAGTCGCAGTGAAGTGCAGACAACGGCAGCGATCGGTTAACGGTCGCTGCTGTTTTGTTATGGGACACAGACACTTGCACCTGCATGCAAGTGCAGGTGTAACACGGATTACACAGATTGACATGGATTTTTACAGTATCAGGCAGGATGAATCCGTGTTATCTGCGTAATCTGTGTCCAATATAATGGCCGACCTTAATCAACTTGAAACGGAAGTGCAGGTGCTGCGCGATCAACTGGCGCAGTTGGAGCAGGAATACGCCGACCTCGTGGTGGAGTTGAGCGAGTTCGAGACGTTGTATCAAGCGCGCGTCGGGCCGTGGCAAGCTAAACTTGAAGAAGCGCAGTTGCACATCGCAGAGTACAAGCTGCGCATCGAGTTGCTGCAATGGCGCGGATCAGCCCTCGCGCCCAGCCAACTCGAAGCCGAAGTCGAATATCGATTGCGCGATCAACGGCGCTACGCGCACACGATCTATGAACAAGCCGAAGCCGCTCAACGGGCGGTTCCCCACAACCCGATCGACTCAGCGGCCCAACTCGATCTGAAGCAGATCTATCGCGAGTTGGCGAAGCGCACGCATCCCGATCTGGCGGCAGATGATCTTGATCGAATGGGGCGCGAACAGCAAATGAAGACCATCAACGCGCTGTATGCTCAACGCGATGTCGATGCCTTGCGCGATCTGTTCCGTAAACTCAACATCGTTGAAGAACGAAGGCGTGAATCACCTGAAGAGCGCGCGTTGCGGTTAAGCCAGGAACACGATCGGCTGATGGCGGCCATCAAGCGCGTGAAAGGCGACATCGCGGAGTTGAATCACAGCGCCATGATGTCGCTCAAACTCGACTATGCACTGGGCCGCGCGCGTCGACGCGATGTGCTGAGCGAAGTGGCCGCGAAAGTGCAAACGCAATTGAGCGAGGCGGAAGCGCAGGTGAATCAGTTGATCACGCGGTTTCGGGAGTTGGTCGAAGCGAATGGGTTGGCGGAGTGAGAGGGTGGAATGAAACGATTTCTCATCGTAGCTCTGGCTGGGCTGCTGCTGGTCGCTGTGGCCTGTACTTCGCCTGTCGTGCCAATGGCCGTCCCGACTGTCGAGCCGACTATTCCCCCAACACTTGAGCAGTTGCCAACTGTAACCATCAAGCCAACACAACGACCGTCCCCGACACCACCGGTAATACCTGTTCCCTACACCATTATCACCCCGACGCGCGTGGTGGCTTTGGCCGTTACCGAAATCACGGGAACTATTTCGACGCGTGGCAAGGCAGCCATTGTTTGGTTGGCCGATGGCGTGCGGCACTTTGGCATTCTTGATGTTGACAAAGCTACTGTGAGCCAACTGCCATTTTCTCTTGAAGATAACTACAAACAATCTGGTGATGTGGTATGGTCTCCGACTGGTGCAGCTTTGGTCTATGAGCAACATGTTGTTGAGGATCTCGGCGCACACATAGATTTCGATGTTTTTGGAATTCCGGTTGATAATTCAAACGATGGCAAATTACTAAGTAAGAGCCTTCTATGGTTTATTGGATGCGATTGGTCACCGCAGGGACGTTATTTGATCTGTTCATTTCGGCCCACTCATCGTGGTATAAGTTTGCCGAATTGCATCCGCGTGTTCGATTCAATCACATGGGAAATGGTTTGTGGTGCCGATGAACAATTGCATTGCATGATACATGATGACAAGCATGTTTGTCGGCCTTTGCCTCTAAGTGATGGAAAACTTTGGACTCCCACAGCGTTGAGCTCAAATAAGAAGCCAACTCCTGAATCACAAGAAACGAGTCGCCGATATGACACGTCAATAATAAATGGTGAGATACAGGTACTTGACACAGCGAATTATGCTATCACAGCATACGTTGTGCGCGATGCAAAAGTGCTCAACGTGACTTGGTCGCCTTCGAAATAGGCATCGGATTCGGATAGCGAACACACAACATGACCACTGACTATCCTTTGACAACCTGGCGTCTCCTCAACACCGGCCACCTAGACGGCGCGACGAACATGGCGATTGACGAAGCGATCAGCCGAGCGGTGCAGGCCAATCTTGTGCCGCCCACGCTGCGATTTTTCGGCTGGAATCCGGCCTGTTTGTCGCTGGGACAGGCCCAGCCGGGCGCGGATGTCGATCGGGACGCGTGCCGCGCGTTGGGCGTGGATGTGGTGCGCCGTCCCACCGGCGGACGCGCGATCTTGCATACCGACGAGTTGACCTACAGCGTCATCGCGCCTGATACGGAGCCGCGCGTCGTCGGCACAATTGTGGATTCGTATCGACGGTTGAGCGAGGGGTTGTTGCGCGGCCTGATGTTGATGGGTGTGCCCACGCAACAAGCCGAACGCCCCGACGGTCACGATCGCGATGCGGGGCCGGTGTGCTTTGAAGTGCCGTCGAATTACGAGATTGTGTTTGGCGGCAAGAAATTGATCGGCAGCGCGCAGATGCGCAAGGCAGGTGTGGTGTTGCAACATGGGACATTGCCCTTGCACGGCGACATCGCCCGCATCAGCAACTGCCTTGTTTCCAAGCCCGATGCTGATCGGGTGCGGCAGCGGGCCACCACGGTTGAAGCCGCGATCGGGCGCGTGATTACATTTGAGGATGCGGCACGTTTCATGGCGCAGGGTATGGCGGAAACACTCCACCTTGATTTGCAGGTGGGCGAGTTGATCGAGCAAGAGCGAACCTGGGCTGACGAACTGCGCCGCGAGAAGTATGCGGCGGATGAGTGGACGTATCGATTGTGACGAGTAACGAGTGACGAGTGATGCGTGTAGAGCGGCTTTGCTTTTCACTCGTCACTCGTCACTTATCATGCTACAATCACGCTTATGATTATTGGAACGTGTACGATTGAACTGCATTTAGACGGCAATGGATCACTGAAGGGTAAACGCGCGGCGTTGAAGCCGCTGCTGGCGCGACTGCATAAAGAGTTCAACGTCTCCGCCGCTGAAGTGGGTCGGCAGGACAGTTGGGAAGAATCCGTCATCGGGTTGGCGTGCGTGGCCAATGAACCCGCCCATGCCGAGCAAGTGTTGGATAATGCCGTGAAGTGGATCGAGCAGAACCGCCCCGACTGGCAAATCATCGATTGGCATATCGAGATCATCTGATCACTCATGACGGATTCTCCGGTGGTTACTTCGCGCACCAAAGAACGCCTGAAGTGGATCGCGCCGATCGGCTTGGCGCTGCTGGTCGTATGTATGGGTTGTTTCTTTTTCTTCGCCATCGGGCTGACGGCGCGTGGTGAATTGACAACCTCGGTGGCGGGCACGGACTTTCGAGTGTGGCCGATCACGGATCGACGGCAATCGGGCGTGGGTTTACAGCGCACGTATCCCATTCCAAAAGACGGCCAAACGTGCATGCGCGCGGATGTGACACTTTT
>JAGOBP010000419.1 GCA_017999195.1 Thermoflexales bacterium | reverse complement strand
CCGTACGACAGCCCGCCAGGGCCAAGGCGCTTGCGCCCAACTTGAGTATCTGTCGGCGTGTAACCATCGCTCGATAGTAACACAGCGCAGATCACCCTTGTTTTTCAGGCAAAACAAAACGGATGGCTACTTGCGCCATCCGTCTGTCCGATCAACCTCTCGTGAAAAACATCATCCGCTACACGCCCGGCAATGTCTCCAGTCCAACTGCTTTGGCTTCGCGCTGCACGATGGCGAACAACTCACGCTCCACATCTTCAGCCAATTTCGGACGTTGATACGCGTTGAGCAATTCAGTTACGCGCACCTTTGCGCGACCAAAGGCATCCAGTCCGCCCGTCTCCTGCCACGCCCGCATCGAACCGCGATCGATGATCTTGGACGGCAAATGCTGTTCGCCGGGGAATAAGCGGCGCGTCTCTTTCAACTTTAGGAACTCGCCTTTCAACCCGGCTTGCGCAAACATCGCCGTCGCCAGCGTTTCGGTCGGTGTGCCAATGCCGCGCAGCAACCGCTGCGCCATCGCGATGCCTTCCGCATCGATGACGAGTTTCTCCGCGCTCTGACAGATCAGAAAATCCAACATCCCTGCACCTGAGATCATATTCACGCCCGCCAGTGCACCCACCAGCGCCGTCATGCCGCTTTCCAAGCCCGCCTGCGCATCGACGAGTTTGCCATCGCTGGCGGCCAGATAACAGTGCGTGGGGAAGCCAAACGACTTGCCCACCTGCGCATACGCCGCATCGATCATCGCCGTCTCGATCGCGCCCATCGGCGTCGCGCCCGAGCGCATGTCGAAGATCGCGGGCGCACCGCCCCACACGATCGGCGCTCCCGCTTGCGCCAGTTGATGAATGGTCATGCCGCTGATGCATTCGGCGGCGTGCTGCGTAATCGCGCCGATCAACGTCACGGGCGCGGTCGCTCCCGCCAGCGGCATCGACACAATTTCAGCAGGCACGCCCGCCCGCGCCAGATCGATCAGGTTTTGCGACGCGAACGCGCTCCAATTTAGCGGCGGCGAGGGGCACACATCGAACACGGCGCGCGGCTTGTTTTTCAGGCTTTCGCGCGAGCCACTATCCGCCGCCAGCAGATCGATCATCACTTGCGTCGTGTGTTCATTGAACGAACCCGTCACGATGGGCTTATCCGAATACACCAACACCAAGAACAGGCGGTACATATCCCCGATCGATTTCGGCACGTCATCGCACACGATGGCGGTCGATTGCGCGGCCAATTGCGGCAGCATCTCCGCCACTTTGATCAGCCGCACCAGATCAGCCGCGCGCGAAGGGCGATGTTCCAGCGTATCGGGATCAAGCACCTGCACGCCCGACGACCCCGGATCGAAGTGAACGTCATCGCCGCCGTAATGCACCACGGGCTTGCCCGCTCGATCGTACACGTGGAACGAATGCGGCACGGTGGCCAACGCCGTGCGCGCCACGGCCTCGGGAATATGGGCGATTTCGCCCTCGATGGTCGCACCGGCCGCGATCAACAACTCACGCGCCTCGTGCGATTGAACGCGCACACCCGGCGACATCAACAGTTCAAACGCCTCGCCCACCACCCGATCGATCAACTCGCGATCAAGCAATGCCAGTTTCGGTTGCATCCAAACCTCCCCATCGGGACACAGATTTTCACAGATTACACAGATAATTCTTCAATCTGTGTTTATCTGTGTAATCTGTGTCCCATCATCATTGCGCTTCAAGGGCCGCGATAATGCGATTCAACTCGGCAATCAGCTTCGGTTCAAGCGGATCAGGCTGATGTTCGCGCAAGATTTTTTGCGCCCGATCACGCGCCCAGTCCCGTGAGCCGTCGCGCTTCTCTTCCCACTGGCCGTAGGGGCGTCGATCCATCAATCGGGGTTGCCACAGTTCGCGCATGTGGGCGCGCGTATGCTTATGCTTCAGGAAGTTGCCGCCCGGCCCCACCGCGCGGATCACATCCAACGCCAGCGTGTCATCGTTCACGGGGATGCCGTTCATCATCGAGCGCACGATGCTGAAGATTTCGCAGTCCATGACCAGCTGCTCATAACTGAGGATGCGGCTGCCATGTAACAAGCCCGCGCCCAACAACATATCCGAACCCGTGAGCGAGGCCATGAACGAGGAGAATGCGTTATCGACAGCCGCTTGCCAATCGGGTTCTTTCGCGCCCGTCGCGAAGGAACCCATCGACAAAGGCACGTTATAGAAATCACTTAGCACATTGGTCGCCGCGCCGAAGAGAAAATCTTCCGGCCCGCCACCGGTGTAGCCGCCCGTGCGCAGATCCATCGCCGTTTGCGCAGCGGCATAATAGACCGGCGCACCGGGATGCGCCAGTTGCATCAACGCCAACGCGCTGATCACTTCCGCATTACCCACGACGAGGTTGCCCGCCAGCGTCACCGGCCCGCTGAATGCGCACGAGGCCATCGTCATATAGCCCACGGGCAAGCCTGCCTCCGCCGCGAGCAAGCCCGCATCGAGTGAACCGCCATCATGACCGAGCGGACTCGTCGTGCATTGCATGATCGAGAGAATGGGCCGCCTGCGCAGTTCATCCTTGCCGCCGACGATAGCCGCCGCCATCTCGATCGCGGCCTTCATTTCTGGCTCAGTGACGATGCTCTCGGTTTGCAGGTGTTTCGTGGTATTGCGCCACGCCGCTTCCAGTTCGTGCAGACTGCGCGATTCGGGCGGCTGATCTTGCGCGGCCACCATCGACCACCAGAAGCCCACTTCTTCCAACGCATCGGCTACGCGCGCGCAATCGGCGCTGTCTTGTTTCGTGGTGCGACGGCGCTCGCCCGTGAAGGCGTCGATGACTTCGATGCAGCAACCGTCCGTGCCGAGGAAAACGTGCTTGCCATCCATCGGCAAATCTTGCGACGGATCACGCGCGGCCAGCGTGTAGATCGGCGGCGCGGTCTTTAATGCCGCCTCGATCACGTGGCCCGGAATCTTGGCGATCATCGACGTGCGCTCAACCGTTGCGCCATGCGCCGCCAGAATATCCAGCGCCTTGTGCGACGGAAAGCGCACGCCCACCGTCTCGATCACATCGAGGGTGGCCGTGTGAATCTTGAGCACATCGTCTTGGCTCAGAATATCCAGGCTGAGACGCGGATTGACAATGGAGTTGATTTTGCCTGACATGAAGAACTCCTAATTCGTAATGCGTAAACAAAACGCCGTTACGCATTACGCAGCACGTATTACGCTTCACTCGTTACTCGTTACTCGTCACGAGTTTCTTGGCCAGACTCACCGCCCCCATCGCGTCTTCGCTCATGCCGTCCGCGCCGATTTCGGCGGCCCAACTGCGGGTGACGGGCGCGCCGCCCACCATCACTTTGACTTGCGGACGCAGACCCGCTTTCGCCAGCAGATCGATGACGGTGCGCTGCCCCGTCATCGTCGTGGTCAGCAGCGCCGACATGCCGATGATGTCCGCATTCACTTCACGCGCTTTGTCAATGAATTTATCGAAGGGCACATCCACGCCGAGGTCGTAAACTTCAAAGCCGCTGGCGCTCAACATGGTGGCGACGAGGTTCTTGCCAATTTCGTGGATGTCGCCTTTCACCGTACCCAGCACGACTTTGCCCAACATCGTGCGGTGCGTACCGCGGCGAGTCATCTCCGGCTCCAGCACGGCGACGGCGGCTTTCATCGCTTCGGCGGCCAGCATCATGTCCGGCAGGAACATCTCACCTTGCGAAAACTGATCACCGACGTAGGACATGCCCGCCACATACCCCGCGTTGATCGCTTCCAGCGGATCAATCCCGGCGTCCAGCGCCTGCTGCGCGACGGCGGCGGCGGCCTCTTCATCGCCGTCGATGATGCTTTGTTTCATGGCTGCAAATAATGCTTCTGACATCATGGCCTCCTTGAGTAATGCTGTGGTTTGGTCGTGAGGTAGTTTCAGAGTAAACGAAGTGCAATCGCGGTGACAGTGCAAGATGTCATGTCGCCCGTTGACAACTTTCCTTGTCGGCCACTATGTGAGTGGTTTTAGCACAATGTGAACGTTGATGATTGGATATAATTAACGCAGTCCATGTCAGGAGATAAACCATGCCGCCTTACGTGCCACCGACCGAACAACTGGTCGTCGAAGTGTATGCCCGCGATTTGCCGTGCTCGCTGGAGTTTTATCGCGCGTTGGGCTTCGAAGTCCAATCGGTTGCGGATGATTTTGTCGTACTCGCCTGGGAGAATCATCGGTTCTTTTTAGAGCCGCGACCGGACTTGCCCGCCCCGATCGATCAGCCGCAGGCCAACGTCCGCATCATGGTGCCCGATGTCGATGCCTACTGGGCCATCGCCCAACAGATCGGTGCGCGCGTGATCAAACCGATCGAGGATCGGTACTACGGCCTACGCGATT
>JAGOBP010000418.1 GCA_017999195.1 Thermoflexales bacterium | reverse complement strand
CTCATGACCGGCGGCGAAGCCCGCATCAGCGCCAGTCACTTCGACAGCAACACCGCCGCCACGACTGGCGGCGCGATCGACATGCAGGGTGGGGGCACGATTACGGGGGGCGAGTTTATCTCGAATACGGCCACCACTCGGGGCGGGGCTGTGTTTCTTAATAGCGCCGCCACGTTGAACAACGTATTGCTGCAAGGCAATCGGACCACGCAAAGCGGCAGCGGCAGTGACTTTGGCGGCGGCGCAGTCTCGAATAACTTTAACGACGGGACTATCTCCGACAGCACGTTCACCGGCAACACAAGCGCGGGCGATGGCGGCGGCCTCAATACGGCGTATGGCGTCATGCAGTTGTACAACACCACCTTCACCAACAATATCGCGGTGAACGGCGGCGCGGTACACAACAACAACGGCGGCACGCTGCGCGTGTACAACAGCGCCCTGTCGGCCAATAGAGCCACCAACGGCGGCGGCATTTACAACACGGATGCGAATTCCACGGTTGGCATCACGAGCACCTATCTCTACTCCAACACGGCCAACACCAACGGCGGCGCGCTGTATGTGGCTTCCGGTTCTGGTTCCGCGCGGGTTGCCAGCGTGCTGTTGGCGGGCAATCAGGCGGGCACGAACGGTGCGGCGATTTATGCGGCTGCCAATACGCAAGTTTTACAGGCCACGATCGTCAGCCCGACACTGGGCACGGGCACGGCCCTGTATGTGATCGGCGGCATGGCGGGGATTACGGATACCATCGTAGCCAGTTACACCACCGGCCTTCAAAACGCGGGCGGCACAGTCATTGCCGATTACAACCTGTTCTTCAACAACACGACGAACAAAACGGGCACCATCGGCGGCGGGACGCACGATGTGATCGGTTCGGATCCGCTCTTCGTCGATCCGGTCGGCGGCGATTATCGCGTGCGCGGCGGCAGTCCGGCGCTGGCCAAGGGCGTTGACGCCGGTGTGCCCATGGACATTGTCGATGATTCGCGCAACTTCCCGTCCACCCTCGGCGCGTATGAATTGCCGGTGGTTGATTCTGCCAACAACGCCTATCTGCTCAATCTTCAGGTGCGACAGGCGACGTTAGTCCCGCATTTTTCCGCTCCCCGATTGAGCTACACGGCTTCGGTGTCCCGCGAGATTGTGAGCACGATCGTGACCCCGACGGCTACGGTGGCCGGCGCGGCCATCACGGTCAACGGCACGCCGATCGCTTCGGGGACGCCCTCGGGGGTCATCAACCTGATCATCGGCGTCAATCCGATCACGGTGGTGGTTACCGCACCGGATAGTACGACGGTTCAGACTTACACCGTCGCGCTTACCCGGCGACCGTGGGAAGGCCCGTTCTACGTCGATCAGGCCACGGGCAGTGACAGCAATGAATGCGAGGCGTGGGGCGCGGGGCATGCCTGCCAAACGATCGGCGGCGCGATTGGCAAATCCACCCAGCCCGGTACATACATCTACATAGCCGCAGGCCTCTACACCGAAAATCTGACCGCGACCCTGCCGCTCAACTTTGTCGGTGTGGGCGCGGACAATACGATTATCGACGGCAACCAGACGAACCGGGTGCTCAACATCACCGGGGCCGAGAGTGCCGTCTCGCTTACGGGCTTGACCGTGCGCAACGGCAAACTCACCAGCGGGAATGGCGCGGGCATTAATGCGGCGGGCGCGTTGGCCTTAACCAATGTCAATGTCCTCAGCAATACCACGAGCAGCGGCAACGGCGGCGGCGTGTACGCGGCGGGGACGCTGAGTCTGACCAACACCACGGTCATGAGCAACACCGCCGCCCATGCCACGGCGTCGGTCTATGGCGGCGGAATTTATGCGGCGAATGTTACGCGCATATCGGGCGGCATCTTCCGCAACAACTTGGCGAATGCCGCTTCAGCCACCGCCGGTGTGTATGGCGGCGGCGCGTATGTATCGAATTGGTTGTTGACGATCTCTGGAGCGCAATTCATCAGCAATACCGCCTTGGGCAATATCAACTCTGCCAACGGCGCGTCTAACATGTGCTATGGCGGCGGTCTGGAAACCGATGCGAATACGCTGCTCGTCAACACCGACTTTATCAGCAACACCGCTAAATGCGGGTACGATGTCCGCGGCGGCGGCGTGTGGGCGGGCAATGTCGCGCAGGTTCAAGGCGGATTGTTTGAAGGCAATCGAACGGAGGGGACATCGCCAAGTCCTTATGGAGCAGTTTATGGTGGCGGTCTACATGCCGATGGTGTCCTGGTGATTACGGACACGCGGTTCATTCGCAATATCGGCGTGTCGCTTTCCACGTATGATGCTCCCCAGGGCGGTGCTTTGAGCGGCCTGTGGAACACCACGATAACCGGGGCTTTGTTCCAGGAGAATATCGCCAAATATGGCGGCGCAGCGTATTTCAGATATACGTCGGCCACGATTTCCAACACGCAATTCATCAGTAACAGCACCAACAGCATCGGCGGCGCAATTGGACAGTATGCCGCGTCCATTACCGTTTACAATTCCAAGTTCATCGGCAATAGCGCCAGTGCCAATGGCGGCGCGACCTTTGCGCTTTCGCATTTTGCGATTGGTTCCAGTAACTCAAAATTTGTAAACACATTGTTTGTCAATAACACGTCGGGCGATGGCGCAGTGTTTTTCAATCGCGATAGCAGTCAACTGAGCACGATCGAATTCCAATATACCACCATCGTGGCATCGACTCTGCAGGGATCGGCGGTCGCGCTTCGGACAGGTACGCCCAGTTCGATGAGTCTCAAAGACAGTATCGTCGTCAATTATCCCAACGCGCTGAACGCTGACGTTTCCGGGCGAAGCACTTCGGACTACAACATGTTCTATAACTCGGCGCTATCGAGCGGAATCGTGACGGGTACACATGACATCGGAAACACTGACCCGCTCTTCATCAATCCGGCGCAAAACGAATATCATTTGTCCATCCTCAGCCCGGCCATCGGCAAAGGCATCACTATCACTGGCGTAACTTTTGACCTTGACGGCAAGCCGCGTGTGAATCCGCCGACGCTCGGCGCGTATGAGGGTTATCTGGAGTTGTACGATGTAAGCCTAAGCAGTCTGACCTTGAGCAGCGGCACGCTCAATCCGACGTTCACGCCGACCGATACCGTCTACACTGCGCGCGTGCCGTACTCGATCGCCACCCTCACCCTCACGCCCACGACCAGCAGCCCGGCGCCCACCATTACCGTGAACAGCCAGGTGGTGGTCTCGGGCACTGAGTCTCAGCCTATTCCGCTGTTGGTGGGGCCAAATTCCATCACCGTCACTGTGATCGCTACCGATACCATCACGACCAAGACTTATCGCGTTACGGTGACGCGCACCGGCGCTGATCTGGCGAATCTGGAGTTGAGCAGCGGGCCGCTCTCACCGACCTTCACGCGCGACACCACCAGTTACACGGCCACGGTGTCGAACCTCGTCACCAGTGTGACCGTCAAGCCAACGCTTGCGGATAGCACTGCCACGATCACGATCAATGGCACACCGGTCAGTTCCGGGGCTTCATCGGGGCCGATCGCCCTATCGGTTGGCGCAAATCCCATCTCGATCGTCGTTGCCGCGCAAGATGGGACAACGATCAAGACGTATACGATCACCGTCACGCGGCCCCCATCTAGCGACGCCAACTTGATCAGCCTGGTGGTGAGCAACAGCACCCTCACCCCGGCCTTTGCGACGGATACGCTGGACTATGCCACCACCGTCCCCAACGGCATTACGGCGGTCATCGTCACGCCGACGAGCCGCGAGGCCAATGCCGTCATCAAAGTGAATAACGTGATTGTGGCCTCGGGGGCATCCTCCAGCCCGATCGGGCTGGCCGTTGGCCCCAACACGCTTACGACCTTCGTAACCGCTCAAGATGGCCTCGCCACTCAGACGTATACCGTCGTCGTCACCCGTTCGGCGGCACTACTCAACAGCGCGGCTCTGGCTAACCTGGTCTTGAGTCACGGCCCGCTGACGCCGGTGTTTGCGGCGGGCACGATCAATTACACGGCGACCGTGCCCTTTACGGTTGCGGAGATCACCGTCACGCCCACCACGGGCGAACTCACCGCGACGATGACCGTCAACGGTGCGCCGGTAACTTCAGGCACGCCCTCGGGCCTGATCTCAATGACGATTGGGGCGAACACGATCACGACGGTGGTGACCGCGCCCGATGGCGTCACGCAGCGAACGTATGCGGTCATTGTGACCCGCCGCCCGTGGGAAGGGCCGTTCTATGTGGACGGACAAACCGGCAGCGACAGCAATATCTGTGATGCCTGGGGCAGTGGCCGCGCCTGCAAAACCATCGGCGGCGCGATTGGCAAAGCCACGTTGGCCGGGGCCACCGTGTATATCG
>JAGOBP010000417.1 GCA_017999195.1 Thermoflexales bacterium | reverse complement strand
ATAGCCAAAGATGCCCCACGCCATCAGCATGACCCACACCAGCATGTAGGCTTCGTCGCGGATGTAGCGCGCGTGATACCACAGCGAGGGCGAGATCAAGATCAGGAATGACGTGATCAGCGCGCCTGTGCGGCCCAGCCAGCGGCGGAAGACGTACGGCAGTGCCACCAACGCAATGCCAAACAGTGCGGTGGAAATGCGCGAGGTGAAATCATCCGCGCCGAAGAAACTATAGATCAGCGCGTTGATGTGAAATAGAAACGGGCCGTGCGTCAATGGCGTGTGACTGTAGCCGCCGCCCTGATACAGGTTCCACGAATAAAACGTGTGCAGGCTCTCATCGTGGCTCATGGCGCGCTCGCCCAGCAGCCAGAATCGCGACACAATCGCCAGTATGATGAAGACCCAGTACAGCGTCTTCTCCAGATCGAGTTTCAGGATCGGCAGCACCGGCCGATCGAGCCAACTGTTTTTCTCTTCCACATTCGCGCTCATAGATTCTCAGATTCCCATTGATAATTGATCATTGCACAGTGAGCATTGTTCATTGAAGGGGTTTCACCCACACCACCAGCGTCTGTGTCGCCAGCGGCTCACCGGCCTGGCGATACACCCACCAGCGCAGCAGCGCTGCATTGTCCAGCGCCGACGGACTCCACGCGGAGCGGGTGACAAATTTCGCGCCCACATAACCGCCGGTCACCGTCTGCGGCGTTTCGCCCAGCGCCGTGATTACGATGGGGGGGGTGGCTCCGCTGGTCGACGCAAATTGCACATTCTGGAAGCCGCGCAAATACCACGCGATCACCGGCTCGGTCTGCGGCAGCGACACCGTCACGGGCGCAACTTCGGCATTACCGGTGGCCCGCCATGACGCCGCTTCAATCGCCTGAATCATCGGTCGCACATCGGGCGCGGTCGCGATCGGTCCCCAGTGCAGTTCGCGCGGATCGCTCGGCCGCAGTTGCGTCACGCTCCACACATTGCCAATCGACACCAGCGCAAACACCACCAGCGCTGCCGTTGCTCCGGCGCGTAACACTGCGCCCAAGCCCATCGCCAGCGCAAAAACGCCGCCTACAATCAACGCCAAAATCGCCATCAAAACGACAAACGACGCCAGCGGCGACAGCGTTTGCCCCAGCACCTGCGCATTTCCGATAACATTGTGGCCGGTGGCATAGCCGCCCAACGTGACAAACAGATAGCCGATCAAGGGCGCGGCGATTAACCACACCGCGCCTTCAAAACCCCAGTTGCCCCGATCGATCAGCGCGTCAATCAAGTGCTGCACGGCCAGACCAGCCAAGAGCGCCAGCGGCACTAAGGTTAGGGTCAGATCAACAATCTGGCGGCCCGGTTGGCCCAGCGCCAGCAACAGCGCCCCGATGCTCCACACACCCAACACAACGGTCGTGATCGTCATTCGCCGCACGGCGACGATCAAACCCGCCAGCCCCGCCCACACGATTAGCGGCTCATACACCAGCAACACCTGGAAGATTTGCAACGGCCCGATCGTATCGATGGCGCGCCACGCGGCCAGCCACGCCGAGACCATTTCTGGAATGCCGCGCAGCCCGCCCGGATTCAGCAGCACCGTTGACGTCACCAGCACCATCGCGGCCGCGCCCCACAGACCGGCTTCGCGCAGCGCCGCGCCCGCCATTCGCATTTCAGTCAGCCGGGCGCGATCATCCTCGGACGCCAGCCAGCGATAGGCCATGAGCAATCCCAGGCTAATCACAATCAACACCGTTACGACGCCCGGTCCGCTCGTCAGCGCCAACCCGATCGCGACGGCGGCGCGATTAAGATCGCGTTGTTGGCGCAAGTCCGCATGGCGCAGGCCAAAGCCCACCGCCACCAGCGCCAGCGTCGCCGCAATCGCTTGCCCATCGAGCAGGCGCGACGCGAACACGATTGTCGGTGAGATGGCCAGTGCCAGCGACGCGGCCAACGCGCCCCATTGCCCGATCGATTTGCGGAATAGCCACGGCAGCAACACTGCCGCCGAGCCGAGCAACGCCGCCGCCACGCGTGCGCCCGCATCGCCCAGACTGGTACGCGAAAGGCCAAACACGATCTGGTTGAGCGCGTATAACAGCGGACTGCCGCCCAGCGGCAGCGGCGTGCCGTTGTATGCCGCCAGCGCCTGACTCGCTTCAGCGGTGGTCAACGGCGCGGCCGACAGATGCGCCAGTCGCAGGAACGCAGCCAGCAGCACCAAGCCCGCATAGGCCAGCGTCTCGATCGTTACGCTTTCGCGCAGCGTCTCTATCGGTTGCGCTTCAGCCGGCGGGGCAGGTGCTGCTACTTTTTTAGATTGTTTCGCAATCGCACTTGCTTTACCCATCACTCGTCACTCATCACTTGTCACGCACCACGCCTCACGCAGTACGCATTGCTCATCACGGCACTCGATAAATCGTGACCGCACCCTGTTGAAACGCGATCGGTAGCAGGCGCTCAAACTTCGCCAACGCTGCCGCTGAATACAACCGCTGTTCATTCGGGCCGACCACCACGTAAGCGGCATTGTATGTCTTCAATAACTCTAAGACCCGGTTTGCATCCGCCGTCGAGTAAAGTTCTTTAACTGCCTCAATCCGCGGGCCTTGAATATCGTAATTGCCGCGCCATTGGCCTTCGTGCCCGGGCCACCCAACTACGGACGGCAAACCCGTCCACGTCGACAGCCGTGACGTGGCAGAATTATACTCTTCGCCTGGCGCTTCCACGATCACGGGTGTGCCGCTGACAGATTGTTTGAACCATTGGGCCGCCGCGTATTCATCGGGCGCGAATTGGCCGCTGTATTCCAGCGCATCTAGCGTGGGGGTGACCTTCTCCATTTTATCGGGAATCCCCAGCAACGGATAGAGCAAGCCCAGCATGACTACGCCGACCACGACCGTCCCCGCGACGATCCGCGCCCAGGCTTTGAGGTGATCGAGCAGGTAAAACGCCGCAAACGCCGAAGCCACCGTCCACAAGGCCCAGGCTTGATAATAGAACTTGAAGACCGTGTTCATGCGCGAACCGAAGCCGTCGATGATGTACGTGAATTCCACCCCGAAGGTCAACAGCAGCCCGACGGCGTACAGGAGCAGTGCGAAGTCGAGCGTAATCGGTTGATGGGTTGATGGGTAATCAGTCAACTCAGTTGCGCGGCGTGTCCGCCAGATGAACACAATCGCCACGAGGCCCGCGCCCAGCGCCAGCGGCACCCACGGATCAGCTAGGCGGGCCAAGATATGATCGCCCAGGCTCAACCCCGCCGCCGTGACCGAGTTAAGCGCATCCGTCAGGAGATTGTTCGCTTTCTCCGACAGGCGCGTGACGATGACCGTGAGCGCCAGCACCAGCAGCGACATCGCGGCGATCAGCCCGACGCCGCCGCCGAGTGACGTGGCCGCAAATGGGAGCGGTTTTATGCGTTGTGCGCGGATCAAATCGCGCAGCACCACCACGCCCAACATCAAGCCGATCACGATGAACGGCCCGAACATCACGAAGAATTGTCCCGCGCGCGTGCCGTTGAAGATATTCGGTGCGACGCCTGAGGCTTGCGACGTAAAGGCTCGATAGAACAGACCGTATAGCACAAAGCCCGTCGCGCCCAGGATTAGCAATTCTGTGATGCTGTCCAGCCAATTGAGGCCGCGCGCGTGCCCGCCGCCCGCTCGCCAACGACCTAAGGCTAGGGCGCTGACCATCACAAAGGCGTAGATCGGAAAATCCCACGTGTTTAGGAAGCTCAAGCCGCCCACGGCCAGCGCATACAACGGCCACAGCGGCGCGGGCTGCGCGCCGCTCCACAGCAAAGTGATTTCGCCTTGTGCACTGCCCACGTACAGGTTCAGCGCCAGCGCCATCATCAACAGCGCAAAGGGCAGGGCCAGCACATGCGGATGCATGTCGCCCAGCAGAAAACTGAACTGCGGAAACTCGTCGATGACTTCCTGATAGGTGGTGTTGGGCGCAGGCGGCAGATTGGTCACGCGCGCCAACTGCGGGCTGACGGTGTTGGACGGATAATCGTGAATCACGCGCGAGGCGCGCCACCACCACCAGAAGCGCGGCGGCCAACGCGGTTGACCCGGCTCCGGCGCGATATACGGTTGATTCAGATCTAAAACATCCAGTTGAGTCAGGAATTGCGGTGAGGCGGCATCCGACACACGCGCCACTTCCAGCGAAGCCTCAAAATTGCCCATCAAAACCAGCATGATCGCGGCGAGTGTGCCGAAGAGAATGGCCGCACGTTGAGCATTCTTTTTCGCCAGCAAGACCAGATTCGCCGCCACGCCAAACGCGCTCGCTGCCGACAGCGCAAACCAAAAGGCATTGCTCAGGCTAAACGCAATACCCGCCGTCACGCCCGTCAACTTGTGCAGCAACGACATCATCACGTAGCCAA
>JAGOBP010000416.1 GCA_017999195.1 Thermoflexales bacterium | reverse complement strand
CCAGTGGCCGTGATGGTCAAGCCGAGTGGTTGAGCAAACGCCGTATTAATGGGCGAAATTTGATTGTCGCCGCTGGTCTTGGTTAGCACAAAGCCGCGCGACTCGAACGCACCCAGGTCGCAGGTCGTCCCACGCGCAATACCGCGCGCATCGGTCGCCGGACAGTTGGTGCTTGTGGCACTGGGGGCCGAACTGCCCGGCAGCAGCGGCAGAGTGGGCACATTGCCGCCGTAATTGGCGAGTGTGCCAAGTACCGGGTCTGTGGTAATGAGGTTAGTGCAATCGACGTTGGCCGCGAAGCCGGTGGTACAGCCGCCAGACATTACGCTGTTTGATACAGTGACGTGCGAGGTGCTATCGTTTTCGATTTCCAACGCCCCGTCGTTCCAGAGGATGCTGTTCCAAACCGTCACGGACGACACGTTAGTGTTGTACAGCGCGCGGCCATCATAGGACCAGTTACTTCTGAAGGTGACATTGGTCACCGTCACGCTGGTGTAGGAATAGTTATGCATCGCACCGCCGTAGGGGGCCGAGTTGCTTTTGAAAGTGACGTTGGTCAGCGTCGCGGTGTTCAAGTAATTGTACAGCCCGCCGCCAGTGCTGCCCGAACCGTTGCCGACAAAAGTCACCTTCGAGAGCACGGCGTTGCTGGGAAAATCAAATCCCATGGAAACGTTGGCCATCCCGCCGCCGACATAGGCAGCATAGTTGCCACTAAAGATCACATCCATCACCGTCGAACTGTTGGCGTAGTTATACAGCCCGCCGCCGCAGCCATTACTGGGACAATTGCTGCCGCTGTCCGCGTCACCGGCCGTGATGGTGAGGCCATCCAGCGTGACGCCGGCCGCGCCCGTAACCACATGATAAGCGTTGGTCCCGCTAATATCCGCCGTTGTTTCGGCGATCTCGTTGCCATCGGTGTTCACATCGTTACTGTCAATATCGCCGCTCAGGATGGTGACATGGGTCGCCGGGTTGCGCTGGGTGCGCAACGTCTCTGTCCCGGCGAAGCCGCCATAGATGGACATGTTGCTTTTCAGTTGGAAGGTGGCCGTGCGAGTGGTCCCGTAGACGGGTTTATGTACGCCCGCCGCCACCCAGATTTCATCGCCGCTGGCGGCATTGGTCACCGCCGTTTGCAGCTCGGCGCAGGCTGCCGCCCAGGTGCTGCCACACGGCCAGGTCGTTAGGCCCAGCGGCTTCACGCGGATGATGCTGGCGGCGCGAGCGGCAGGCGCAGGCCCAGAGAAGACTAACGCGAACACAAAACTGAGGAGGATAAGACCACGCGTAAACGACCGCCGGGACAGGTTCATGAGACGCTCCTGATCAGATATTGGCTCCTCCCCAGGCTCCGCCATCTTAAGCAGGTGATCCTATTAGAACACAAATATTGGCTTCAAGCGACTGCACAACATCCCGATTTGACCGTGATCAATTTAGCCCTGGCACCCTTTCACGCTCAAACCCATTGGTGTACTCCGGCATACACGCTCAAGGCCATCACATCGAGCGCGGCCAATCTATTGATGATCAGTCAGTCAGCGCCGATTTGAGAAAAGTCGCGAGCACCCACAGCGATACGATCAACCACAGCATCGACCAGACCAGCGCAGGGACACCCGTCAGGCGACTCAACGCGACCGCATCGTTGACGACGGCCCCGCTGGCCGGCGCGAAGGTAAACAGATCGCTGCGAATGTCCAGCAGTGCGTACAGGCAACACGCCACGGCGATGAAGCGCACGATGTACAGGTTCACACGCGTGGGCAAACGATAAGCGCTGAACCACAGGGCCGCGGCCGCCAACGGGCCGTAGATCACTCCGAAGACATTACGCACGAACAGCAGCGTGCTCGCTGCGATGAGAATCGACAGCGCGATCATCAAGCCGCGCCCGCCGCGTCGCTGGTTGGAGAGATAGAGCAAGACGCTGCCTGCCAGCAGACTACCTAGATAGCCGGCCGACAAGATGATAAACGGCCAGCCGCCGCGCGTGAAGGTGACGCCGCCTTCTTCTGGGAAAATCTGGATGCCCACGACCTGGCCGCCGGTCACCAATGCAGCGATGGCGTGACCCAACTCGTGCAGCATCACCACGAAGATTTTGATCGGGTAGACGAGAGGCGTGTCCCATAGCAGCCAGGTCGCGACAAAGAGCGCGGCCAGGCCAAGTAGGGCTTTGAGGTCGATAGGGGCAGGTTGTTTCAACACGCGGAACGTCTCCCCTGGAAAGACTGATCCAGACATCTCCTGCGGGTCGAGTACGTACCGAAGTTCATCCCGACTCAGCCCTTACAGCCGCGCATCGTACGCATCGAATTCGCTGCGCAAACGTGTGCCACATCTCTTCTCAACGAATCACAGTGAAGTCTTACCGCCGCTTGATGGAACGCGGCTGAAGCGGGCGCGGTTGGTCATACGGTTAAGGCCAACCAGCGGTTCTGATAGGCATACGTGCGCTGGCGCCACTGGGGCCGGTTATCCCGTTCAGTGGGTACGATCACATAGTCGCGCGGATCAAGTGTCGGCAATAACTCGGCCCCGACTTCAGCGCTGAAGTAGCCCAACAGATTGCCCGTGTCCACGACACGCAGGCCGTCGGTCTCGCCCGCCAGCCCCGTCGGCCATAGCGCCACGGCCTGTTCGGGCGGCAACCAGCAGGCGATGTAGCGAAGAGCGGTGACGGGGATGCTATCGTAACCGGCCTCCAGGTAGCCGGGCAGGGCGGTCATCAGGCGGCTGAACTTGGGCCAGGTGGTGGTGCGTCGCGCGCACACGACGACACGAATGAACTGTGCCAACAGTTGATAGCCGACCACCAGCGACTGTCGGCTGCGCTGCGCGTGCAGTCCCAGGATGGTGCGCTGGAGCAGATGCCTGTGCTAGCCAAGTCCCTCGGCGGTGCTGGACTTCAGGAAGGGGGCGAGCCGGAACGCATAGGCGTAGCCGGTCACACGCAACGGCGGCTGATCAAAGTGGTAGTGGTAGCCTCTTAACTGACGCACTCGAGATTGTATCGGATGATAAACAACCGCAACACCAATTCGTGATAAAAATCGCTCTTGGAAAAAGACAGAGTCTTCCGCACGAAGCGCGCGAGGCGTTGCCGGAGCGTATTGTTCCAGCGCTCGACATGATGCGTCTCGCCGCTCTCTTTGCCCACGGAGCGATGGTTGCCAGTCACAAAGACGTTCTGGTAGGCATTCCAGAAATCGCTAAAGGTGCGACAATTGCGGTAGGCGTCGGGAAGTCGCGCCCATAATTTGCGGCAACTCGCGGCACTGCGATCACCGCTGAAGAAGGCCACCACCTGCCGCGTCCGACGGCAGAAGGCAATCCACACCCACCGTTGATTATCCTTGGAGGTTACAAACGACCACAATTCATCGAGTTCTAACACGTTGTCGCCGCGCACCGCGTCTAAAGTCTCGGCCACCGTGGGCTGAGTCGCGGCGGTTTGTTTCAGCCAACGGGCCAAAGTGGTTCGCGCCACACCAAAGGTGCGCTGGATGCCCCGCATGCTAGACCGTTCTTGGTAGGCGCGGAGAATTTCCGCCTGGCGTTCGGGCGTGTATCGGCCGGTGGTGTCGAATGTTCCACACCGACCACAGTCGTTGCAACGGAACTTTTGGTCGCCTTGGTAGTCTTGACCGTTCTTGACTAGGTTCGCGCGGCCACAGTCAGGACAGTCGTGCGTGATAATCACTTGGATCATGCCGTTTCTCCGATGCGCGGTGGGAAACAGCTACTACAGAGCAGCGCCTGATCAGTCAAATGCTACCACTACCGCTTAGCAGAGCCGGCTTCCACGCCCCCGTCTCCGGCGGCGTGGAGCCGCCTCTACTGACTTTGGCGTGCACACCGCCAACACACCTATTTGAATATCAGCGGCAAACAGATTCGATACGGATTAGCCAGCAGCGTGACCGAGGCCATGTTGTTGGCCATGAACGGATCGGAAGCCGTCGTGGCGACTGCCGCCAGATTGACTAAATTGGCCTGGCCACTGTTGATCACCCGCACTGCAATCGTGATCGTCACCGCTTGCCGCGCTTGCAGTGTGCCCAGCGGACAGTTGACGCTGGTGGCGGCGAGGCCGCAGCCGGGCCACGACACCGCTTGAACTTCCACGCCCGGCGGCAGATCGTCTACCAGCACCGTCTCCGGCGCGGGGACCAAACCGATGTTGGTCGCGACCAAGGTGTAGGTCACCGTTGTCCCGACAACCGCCACCGACGTCGAGGCCGTCATTTTCAATTCCAGATCGACCACGGCAAAACTGATCGTGTACGCCTGCGTCGCAAACAAGCCCGCCGCATCGCGCACTTGCAGCACCACGGGCGTTTCTGCCACATCCGCCGCGGCCGGTGTCCCGGTCAAAGTGGCCGTACCGTTGCCATGATCGGTGAAGGTCAGCCAATCGGGTTTGGT
>JAGOBP010000415.1 GCA_017999195.1 Thermoflexales bacterium | reverse complement strand
GGTCTATCGGCCGCGGTTGATCCAAAAGATCGGATCCAGCAACGAGCCGCCAGAACAACTCTTCCCGGCGGAAGTCATGAATCAATTGCCCGTCAAGCCGGAAACCATGCAAGCCATTCGCGACGGCCTGCGCGGCGTGATCACCAGCCCCAAGGGCACGGCAGGCTTTGTTTTCAGGGGTTTTCCAGAGACCGTCGCAGGCAAGACCGGCACGGCGGAGACAGGCGGCGCGGGTGTCACGTCGCATGCGTGGTTCGTGTGTTATGCGCCCGCCGACGCGCCCAAGATCGTCGTGGCCGTCTTCTTGGAAAACGGCGGACAGGGATCATATAATGCGGCGCCGCTCGCGCGGCAAGTGCTAGAGACCTACTTCGGGTTGCCGTTGACGCCGCCGCCCACCACACCGCCCGCGTTGGTCGATCGATAGCCGCCGTTCAAAGTATAATAAGTGAAGAGTGCCAGCCCCACTCTTCACTTTTTGTTTCACCACAAGGGGGACGATTGTGTTCGATCCAACCAAGTTGAATGACCTTGCGCAAGCCCGCGATAAGTGGGAAGCAACGACCCTCTACAACTCGATCGGCAAGCTGCCCGAACGCGCCGACGAATTTATCACGGCTTCATCGGAACCCGTGGCCCGCCTGTACACGCCGCTCGATATTCCCGACTTCGACTATAACGCCGACCTGGGGTTTCCCGGCGATGCACCCTTCACGCGCGGCGTGCATCCGACGTTGTATCGCAGCAAGTTGTGGACCATGCGCATGTTCGCGGGCTTCGGTTCAGCCGAGGAGACCAATGCGCGTTTCAAGTATTTGCTCGAACATGGGCAAACGGGTTTATCCATCGCCTTCGATTTACCGACGTTGTATGGCTATGATACGGATGCGCCGGAAAGCGCGGGGGAATTTGGCAAGTGCGGCGTAGCGATCTCCAGCCTCAAAGACATGGAAGTGCTGCTCGATGGTATCCCCACCGATCAGATTACGACCAGCATGACCATCAATTCGCCCGCCGCCATCATCTGGGCGATGTACATCGCCGCCGCTGAAAAACAGGGCGTGCCGATGGCGAAACTCGGTGGCACGCTGCAAAATGACATCCTCAAAGAATACATCGCGCAGAAGGAATTCATCTTCCCGCCCGCGCCATCGATGCGGCTGGTCACCGACACGATCGAGTTTGGGGCGCAGCATTTGCCCAAGTGGAATCCCATCAGCATCAGCGGTTATCATATTCGCGAAGCCGGATCAACTGCCGCGCAAGAACTGGCCTTCACGCTGGCCGACGGGTTGGAATACGTACGCTGGGGTTTGCAACGCGGCCTCAACATCGATGACTTCGCCCCACGTTTGAGTTTCTTCTTCAACGCGCACAACGATTTCTTCGAGGAAATTGCCAAGTATCGCGCCGCCCGCCGCATCTGGGCGCGCGAGATGAAAGAAACTTTTGGCGCGCAGAATCCGCGCTCATGGTTGCTGCGCTTCCATACGCAGACGGCGGGCGTCACGCTCACGGCGCAACAACCCGAAGTCAACATCGCGCGCGTGGCGATTCAGGCGTTAGCCGCCGTGATGGGCGGCACGCAAAGCCTGCACACCAACAGCATGGATGAGGCCCTCGCTTTGCCCAGCGAGAAAGCCGTCAACGTGGCGTTGCGTACACAGCAAGTCATCGCGCACGAGACCGGCGTCGCCAACACGATCGATCCGTTGGGCGGCTCGTTCTACGTCGAATGGTTGACGACCGAGATGGAGAAACGCACCTACGCCATCTTCAAGCAGATCAACAATTTCGGGGGCGTCATCAAAGCGATCGAGGCGGGCTACTTCCAAACTGAAATTGCCGAATCGGCCTTTCGTTATCAGCGCGAGATCGATCTCCAGAAACGCATCATCGTCGGCGTGAACGAGTATCAAATGAACGAACGAATCGCGATTCCGATCTTGCAGATGGACCCCGACGGCGAACGCAAGCAAAATGCGCGGCTAGCCGAACTGCGTCAGACCCGCGATAATGAGCGCGTGGGCGTGACGCTGAGCGCGTTGCGCGAAGCGGCTAAAGGCACGGCCAACACCATGCCCTTCATCCTCGACGCGGTGAAGGCGTATGCGACCTTGCAGGAAATCACCGATGTCTTCCGCGAAGTATTTGGCATCTATCAAGAGCCAGTGATTGTGTAGGTCCTGGCGACTATAAGTCGCGGCAACTCAAACACGAAGTCGGCCTTCGCCGACTGAGCCGACGCAGGTCGGCTTTGTGTTGGCGTAGGCGCGATTTCAATCGCCAGCGAATTTTTCAATAGAAAGGACGTAGCCATGATTGACCATGCCTGGGTCAAAGAATTTCCCGGCGCGATTACGGTATGTGATCCCGACGGCATCATTTTGGAGATGAACGACAAAGCGATCAAGTCGTTTGAGTCGCAGGGCGGCGCGGAGTTGATCGGCACGCAGCTGCTCGATTGTCACCCCGAACCCGCCCGCTCGAAACTTCAAGTCTTGCTCGACACGCGGCAAGCTAACGTGTACACCATCGAGAAGAACGGCGTCCACAAGTTGATCTATCAATCGCCGTGGTACGAGAATGGCGAATATCGCGGCCTGATAGAACTCTCGCTGGAGATTCCCGTCGAGATGCCGCACTTCATTCGCGCCAGTTAGACAAGGAGGCCATCATGCTCAATCACATTTCGCTGATCACCATCCTCACCGACGATGTGCCGCGTTTGGCCGCGTTTTATCGCGAGGCGCTGGGCTTTGCGATCAAGCAAGACATGGGCGGCTACGTGGAATTCGAGAACAGCGGGGTGCGCTTCGCCATCTGCGCCCGCTCGGTCTTGCACCAGGCCAGCGGCGATGCATCGTATACGGAAACACGGCGCGGCCACGCCTTCGAGTTGGCCTTTCCGTGTGATTCGCCCGCCGACGTCGATCGCGCCTATGCCGACATCCTGACCAAAGGCGCGACGCCCGTCCATGCACCCGCCGATATGCCCTGGGGCCAGCGCACGGCCATGTTTGCCGATCCCGACGGCAACATCCACGAACTGTTTGCCGACCTGCCACAGAATTGATCCACGAATCTCCACGAATCACACGAATTGAATTCGTGTCTATCAGGCGTTAATCAGCAGGAGTTCCGGTATGGAATTCAAACCACACTTTGCGATCATCGGTATCATACTCACCGGCTTGTTCAGTTGGCTGCGCTACATCTCGCTGAAGCGAGAGGTCGGCCGAAGTACTGCCAAGCAAATGATGCCCTTTGAACTCATAGACACGGTGTTGCTTGGATTGGTATTTAGTGTTTTTTTCTCGCTGACTGGCACAGCTGAGAAGGTGGTATGGCTGATCGTAGCTATGCTAATACCGGTATGGGCATTCACTAAAACGAGCCGTTTTCTTCGGATCAGAAGTGTTGTTGAAAAAGTCACCTTACAACAACCTGATCCGGCTAACAAAAACGTCGGCTGGAGCAGCCTGCTATTTCTTGGGGTCGGTATCCTAGCCTTGGTCGCGTATTTTGATCGAGATCAATCTGATCCTTTTCGGCTCGCCTATAGCGCGCTGGCGCTGGCAACCGCAGCAATCAATTTGATTCAGAGCCAAAAACCAGCGGTGCTCACTGAAACAGGCTATTACAGCATTGACCTGAATCTACGTTGGGCCGACATCGAGGCTTATCAATGGCTGGGTGAAACCAACACACGCGACCTGCTCGTCTATCAGCGCAAGACCCGCTGGCGGTTGCCGATCAAAACAATCACGCGTGTGTCCATCCCGGCTATCCATCAACCCAAAGTCAATGAATTCTTGTCACGCTACGTCGCACCAACTGCCACTCTAGCCGTCATATTGGATTGACGTCGTTTGTTGCCGATTCGATAGAATGCGGTAGAATCGGTGCGGCTACGTCAAGGGACGGCGATAGTTTCTCTACAGGACTAATGGCTATGGCAACCAAACGTTTGGCAGTGTTAACCAGCGGCGGCGATGCGCCCGGCATGAATGCCGCCGTGCGCTCCGTCATCCGCACCGCGCTGGAGCGCGGCGTGACCGTGTACGCGATCTATGAAGGCTATCAGGGCATGGTCGATGACGGTGATCTGATCCGCGAGATGAACTGGGATTCAGTCGGCGGCATTCTGGGCTTGGGCGGTACGATCATCGGCACCGCTCGATCGGACGACTTCCGCACTCGCGATGGCCGGCGGCGCGCGGCCAAAAATCTCATCGATCGCGAGATCGATTCGCTCGTCATCATCGGCGGCGACGGCAGTCTGACCGGCGCGAATCTCTTCCGGCAAGAATGGCCGTCGTTGTTGCAGGAGCTCGTCGAGTCGGGGCAGATCACGCAGACTACGGCGGATGAGCATGGCAACCTCGCCATCGTCGGGCTGGTCGGCTCGATCGATAACGATATGTACGGCACCAACATGACCATC
>JAGOBP010000414.1 GCA_017999195.1 Thermoflexales bacterium | reverse complement strand
GCGGGGCAGTTTCTTGTATGCATTTGGCCGTGGCACCGGCGATGGCGCGTTGAATTTGCCGCGCGGCCTGGCCATGGGCGAAGGCGATCGGTTGTATGTGGTTGATCCGGTGGCGCAGACGGTCAAGGTGTACGACGTGTCGGCCAGCGAGCCTAAGTTTCTGTTTCAGTTCGGCGATTTCGGCCAGGAAGATGGTCAGTTCAACTTCCCCAACGACATTGCGCTGGATGCGGCCGGCCGGATCTACATTGCCGATCGGGAAAACAATCGAATTCAGGTCTGGTCGTATTAGCGGCAATAAGGAGGATGAATCGAGCGTGAATTTATATCTCAAGCCATGTCTTGCCTTGTAAAACCCCTGCTGTAGGAGGAAGGATTGATGATCAAACGTCTGCTGTTTACTTTTGGTGTGGTGGCGATTGTGGCGCTGCTATCCGTTAGTCTGGTCTCGGCCAACGGCGGCCCCCACGGCGGCTTCACGGCCACCACCGATGCCTGTGCGGGTTGTCACCGCACGCATACCGCGCTTGGCCCCAAGCTGCGGGTAGACACGACCAACACTTATAACTTGTGCATCACGTGCCACGGCCGCACCGGCACTGGCGCGAATGCGAATGTGTTGGATGGTATCTGGACCGCCCCGGTTCGAAAGGTGGGCGACACGACCGGCATCACCAACACCACCGCCGGTGGCTGGTTGCTGGGCGGCGGCTTTGAAACGTACAAGGGCGCAGCCGTCAGTTCGTCGCACAGCCCCTCTGGCACCCTGACGGCGGCCTGGGGTAATGGCGTCGGGCGCGGCGCAACCGGCGCTTTGGCCGGCGGCGCGCTGGACTGCGCTTCCTGCCATGATCCGCATGGTTCGACCAACTATCGCATTGTGCGCTCTATCGTCAACAACACCGCGGTTACCGTGGCCCTGGTCGATGAAGGTGTGGCCAAGGACTACGACACCGAGCAGTGGGGCGCGGGCCAAAGCAATGTCTGCGCCGCCTGCCACGGCGCGTATCATCGCGTCAATGCCGATCAAGGCAGTACCCTTGACGGCGGCACGTACACTCACCGTGTTGATATGCCGTGGAACTCGCAATTGCGGTACTCCGGTACGGCCAATCCCGAAACCACCGGGTATGGCGGTTTGACGCTGCCGTTGGCGGCCACGAATGTGGTCTCCAGCACCACCAGCAACCTGGTGGTCTGCCAGACCTGCCACTTGCCACATGGTACTTCGTCGACCATGAGCGGCAACGCGGCCGGTACCTACGATCCCGGTGGCGCCGGTGTGCCACCCGGTCCCATCCCCAGTGGCGACAGCGCCTTGCTGCGGCTCAACAATCGCGCCGTGTGCGAAGTCTGTCACCAGAAGTAAAGGTTTAACCAACCCGGCAGCGACGCTCTGTATTGGGCGTCGCTGCCCGGTAGCCAGGTTCGCTCGACATTGCCATGCCGACATCGCCGCGCTCACTGAACTCATCTCGTTTATCTAGCCTCCTGATTTATCTGGGAGTGTTGACGTTGACGCTGTGCGTCCTAACGTCGATGTTTGGCGCGCCTGCGGCCCGCGCTCAACTCTCGGAATCTTTGACCCCCACGCCCGATTATTCGGCCACGCCGACATACACATCGACGCCGACGCCCGAAGTAAAATCGATCGAGCCGACACCCACGCCGGTTCTGATCGAGGCGACGCTGACGCCTGAACCGGAGATCACGGCCAGCCCTGAGATGCCGACGCCCACCCCGACGGCCTCGGAGCCGCCGACCGAGACGCCTACGCCCGAACTTATCCCGACCGAGACGCCTGTGCTCGAAGCCACTCCGACTGAGACGACGGTGCTGCTTACCGAACTCACGGCCGATGCTGTGCCCGGCCAGTTGATCGTGAAATTGTTGGCCGGTACATCTGCGGCGGATCTCTATGATCTGGCAAACGATCTGGATTTGTACGTGTTGCGCTATTTGCCCGGGGTCGATGCCTGGCTGATCAGCGGCGCGCCCGATCGGTTAGCGGCCACGATCGAGCGGTTGCGTGAAACGCCGAGCGTGGTTTTTGTCGAGCAGAATTATCGAACCCAGGTCTTGGCTGATCCGGTTGATCCGATGTGGCTTGATCAAACATCGTTGCTTGATCTGCAAATCCCGCAGGCGTGGGACATCACCACCGGCTCGCCGGATGTCGTCGTGGCCGTGATCGATACGGGCCTCGATATGCAGCATCCCGAATTGACTTCGCAAGTCTGGATCAATGCGGGCGAAGACGGCCCGGATGATTCCGGCGCGGACAAGCGCACCAATGGTCTGGATGACGACGGTAACGGTTACGTGGACGACTGGACCGGCTGGAATTTTGCGGCCGCGAATGCCGATGTCTACGATAGTCAAGGGCATGGCACGCACTTAGCCGGTTTGATTGCCGCTGCGGCCAATAACAGCGAAGGCATCAGCGGGATTGCGCCGGGTGTGCGCGTGATGACGTTAAAGGCGACCGACGACGCGGGGACCGGCTCGTACGCGCAGTTGATCGAAGCGCTGGTCTATGCGGCCGATCACGGAGCGCGGGTTGTCAACCTCAGCCTTGGCGGCGATTCCCCTAGCCAGGCGTTGCAGGCCGCTGTGGACTATGCCTGGGATCGCAATGTGCTTGTGGTCGCGGCCAGCGGCGGCGGTCCGGGTTCGCGCAGCCTGTACCCGGCCGTTTACGACACAGTGATTTCGGTTGGTGACACGACCCGTGTTGCGCCAGAGGCGCGGATGCGCCAGATCGGTCGCAGCAAGATCGATCTATTAGCGCCGGGGCAGGATGTGCTGGCCACCTGGCCGGGCGGCTATCGCGCTCAATCGGGTTCGTCGGTTTCGGCCGCGCAGGTGTCCGGCATTGCGGCTTTGTTGGCGAGTGTGTCTAAGTTCGAGTCTGCCGCTGCGATTCGTGAGGCGTTGCTGGCGACGGCGCTGCGCGGTGGTTCGTACGGGATATCCGATGGCGCGCTTGAACAGACGCTGAACCCCGGGTTGGTTCAGGCGTACGATGCTTTGAACTATGGTGAAGCGCTGACGCCTGCCGCGCCGGAAGCCGCGAATATCATCTGGGGGCAAACCTCGACCGTGGCCGCAGGTTGTACCATCGGCGGCACGGCGGCCAACGCCTATACCCCAGCCTCGTTCGACGGGCTGACGGCGACCTGCGCCTTCACTGCGGCAGGCACCTGGACATACAACAACCTTCAGGATCCGCTGGCGTCGCTGACGACGGTCGATGGGGCGGCCGTGACCGTGCGGTTGGCTGTCACCAACTGGGTGGACGATCAAATCGTCATCGAGGCGTCCAATAACGGCACCACCTGGACGGCGCTGGACACGCTGGCGGCTGCCAATCCGCCTACTTCGACGCTGTCCTTCTACACCTATAATGCGTCGGCGGTGTATTCAACGCGGGCGCTGCTGGTGGCCGCGCAAGTGCGATTCAGCGTGATCCCGGTTGGCGGGCTGGATGCCGGGCTGACGATTGCGTCGGATCAGGTGCGGATTACGGCGCTGAACGCCTATACACCCGTTGCGACACCGACCGCGCCCGCTCCACAACCGACGGTGATTCCCGGCCCTAACGACCCGCACGTGGCCTATGAGGCCACGACGGACAAGTGCGCGGCGTGCCATCGTGTGCACACCGGCGCCGGGTTGGCCTTACGCCAGGCTGCGCCCGAAGAAAACGTCTGCTACACCTGCCACACGGCCAATGCTACGCCCATCACGGCCACGATCGTGTACACGTCATTTACGGCCTATACCAATACGTTGACGGCCTTTTACAAGCACGATGTCGCCCTCACCAACGGCGTGCATCGGCCGGGCGGCGGCGATAGTCTGGGCGGCGCGAACCGGCACGTTGAATGCGAAGACTGCCACGAGGCGCACGAAGCCACACGCGGCGCGGCCGCGGCCCCGATGATTCAACGCGTGATGAGCGGCACCACGGGCGTTGAGCCGTTGTTCACGTCCGGTAGTGCTTTGCCCACTTTCAACTTTATGCCGCAGGCCCAGCGCGAACATCAGGTGTGCCTGAAGTGCCACTCTAACTTCACCTCTGAGCCGACGTATCAACCATCGGGCTGGAATGGCACCGCGCTTGTTGCCAATGGCTTGCGTAAGTTAACCAGCGCAAATGCCACCCAGGTGCTGGACTCGCGCAACATGGCCGCCGAGTTCAATCCGTACGCGGCCAGTTTCCATCCGGTGCTGGCGCAAGGGCGCAATCAGGCCATTCCGGTGGGGAGTTTTGTGACAGGGTGGTCGCAAACCAGTCTGGTGTACTGCTCGGACTGCCATGAGAATAATGCCGCACCCGCGCAGGGGCCACACAGTTCGCCTTTGCTACACATTCTGGCTGGGACGTTTAATTACAACACGGTCGGCGCGACCACGGCCAACGGTAATCCAGGCACCCCCAACGC
>JAGOBP010000023.1 GCA_017999195.1 Thermoflexales bacterium | reverse complement strand
AGAGATGTATAAGAGACAGTTGGTGCTGCTGTTGGTGCCGCTATCGAAGGTGGCGTTGCCGTTGTCCTGCATGCCGCCGAAGGCGTATTGCGTCGACGCGCCACCCACCTGCCCGAAGTTGCGCCCCAACTGTCCGGCATAGAATTGCAGCGTGGACAGGCTGTTGTTCAATTGCGTCCAGCCGCCCACCGTGCCGGTGCCCTGGTATAAGCCGCCGTCATTGCCCACCAGGAACGTGCTGGGATTAGAGGCCGGGACGTAGGCCACCGCGTGCTGATCGGGATGCAGCGTGCCGTAACCGGTGCAGGTTGTGCCATAGACATTGCCCAGGTTCGACATCGTCGCGCTGGCATACGTCGAGCCAACCGTCACTTTGTAAACGCTGACGCGCCCCACAATCAAGGTCTTGTCGTTCAACGGATCAACCGCGATGAAAGAGTTATACCAATCCTGCTGGCCGCCTTCATCCGAGCCAGAGCCGCACTGCTTCCAACTGGTGCTCAGGCGACCGCCCTTCAGGGTTTCGGCCGTGCCGGACAACAGTGTCCAGTTGGCGGCGGTGGTCAATTTGGTGTACACACCCAGCGTCATGCCGACCTTGCTGGCATTGGACGCGCCATAGTTGCTGACGAAGGCATACAACCGCGAGTGATTGGCGTTCCAGGCCAACTCGATGCGGCCAACATCATTCGCGGTGCCATTGCCTGTGCCGGTGGGGAAACCGCCATTCACTGCTGTGAAGGCGGGTGCACCGCTGGCCGGAACAGTGGCCTTGTAGACGCCGTTCGCGCCGCCGTTCAGACCCGGGCGACGCGCGCTGACGTACGGATAGCCGATCGAGACGTACATCGTATTTGACGGGCCATCGATCAAAATGCTGTCGATGCGTTGGGCGTCGTCGTTATAGGGCGCGGCATTGCGATTGACCACATCCACCTGCGTCCACGTTCCGCCGCCGTCATACGACACAAACAGGCCGTAACTGGCTCCGGCGAAAACGGTGTTGGGATTGTTGGGATTGACCGCAATCGCTTTGACGTTCTGATCGGGCGCGAGGGCGCAGCACGCCGAAGCGGGCGCACCGACCGAGGTGTACGGCGAGAAAACATTCGCGCCGAGTTGGGTCCACGTCGCGCCGCCGTCTGTGGACTTGAAGACCCCGTTGCCGTACATATCCCCGGCGGGCGGCTGCGAATCGCCCGTGCCGACGTAGATCACGTTGGGATTGGTGGGATCAACCGCGATAGCCCCGACCGATTGAGCCGCAAAATTCGGATCGTCCCAGAGCGGCGTCCAGGTGGTGCTGGCGGAGCAACAGTTGGTGGTCTTCCACAGGCCGCCGATTGAAGCGCCCGCGTAAGCCGTGGTTGAATTCGCAAAGGCAATGGCATTGAAACGACCGGCCACGACGCCGTATTGATAAGCATTGTTCGTCGTGCCCTTGCTATCCAGCGGGAGCGGGCCGAGGGCCGTCCACGCGGTGTTGGTGCCGGGCACGATGGCGTTGATGGTGACAGCCTGAGCCTCAACCGGCGCCTGAGCATCGGGCGCAATGGCTTTCACATCGGGCGCGGCCAGCTTCGCATCGGGTGACACCGCACCGATCGGGCTTTGGTCGCTAACGGCACCCACAACTTCACTGGGCGTGCCACCAGCGGCGGCCCCTTGCCCATTGGCCGCGCCTAGATTCGACTTTTGCAGGCCGGGCGGAGTGCCATCGGGCACGTTATTCTTGATCAGGCCCAGCGCCTTGCCGCGCCAGTCACCGGCGGGCAATTGGCCGGTCGGATAAGTCAGACGATACCACAACCACTGCGAACGCTGCTCCAGTTCGGCCCCTTCACCGACGACGCCTTCAGGTGGGACGCCCCGCAACATCTCACCACCGGCTGCGGCGCGCTGTTCCACCGCAGGCAACGACGTTCGATTGGCCGGCGCGGAAAACGTCGCGACGACCAGGCCAAACAACACTGCAACCACCAACCACCGAGTCAATTTTGACATGAACCTTCCTCTCCTTTTGACGTCCAGATGCGATTACACCGTACAGATTGGGCAAAAGGTGCGTTTTGTAACACAACTCTTACCTTCAGGTCTAATCACCCAGGCCACAAGTGGGAGGCCGTTCATTTCTCAGGTAGCCCAGCCTAAATTTAATCCAGCAGGAATTTCCACATCTCAGCCTCAACCTGCTCCGCCTGCGCGATGAAGCAATAGTGATGTCCGTCAGGAATCACGACAATTCTGGCTTGCGGAAAGCGGCTTTGAAATTCAGCGATGATGGACTTGAAGAACGGGTCGCGCACATCGCGAATGAAGACCTCGAACGCGGCTTTTTGTTCGACGGTGTACTCATCAGTCAAAGTGCGCCTGCGCTGTCCGTAGAAGCAGAGCGTGGGGATTAGGGCGGTCACTTTTCTCGGGGCGTAGTCTTGAATCAGATTCTTGACCAGTGCTTGCTCGACGTAGGCGGGCATGCGATCGACGTAGATGCCTTCTTCGTTCACGCTGACACCGTGCGAAAATTCCTCATCCCAGAGTTCACTCCAAATGGCGGCGAATTCAGGCACCTCGCGTTTCACGTTGGCGAGGTACTCTTCAAACGTGCGCGGTGGAGCGCTGTCTGGTCGTCTTATCTCCACCTGGTTGAGCGGATTCTGCGCGTGAATAGCCTGTTCCCCGCGGCGATCATCCAGTGCGTCCAGATAGATCAACTTCTCAACTCGCTCAGGGTACGTCGCAGCGAAATGCGTTAACTCCACACCCGCCAGCGAATGTCCTGCCAGGCAGGCTTTTTCAACGCCCAGCGCGTCCATGAATTGCCGAATATCATCGACGAGGGTATCGGCATCATAGCCTGTTTCAGGATAATCAGAATCGCCCTGCCCGCGGCGCGTCAGCGCCAGCACGCGAAACTTATCCGCGAAGCGCGGCGCGAATTCGCTAAAGATATAAGCCGACGACCCCATGCCCGTGAGAAAAATCAACGCTGGCCCTGTTCCACCCCAATCGAGGTAATGCAACCGGCTGCCGTTCACCGGCACAAAACCGCTAATCTGCTGCGCTGTCGTCATTGGTCTTCCTTTGATGTGATGAATAGTCGCCCGACGATTTTCGTAAAATCAAGCCTTAATCAATAGCCACGCCTTCCTCGATAACCACCGTGTTAGCGGCCTCCCCACGCCCGATCGCTTCCACGTGCCGATCGAGTCTGATCACGCGCGCCAGCAGCGGCAGCGCCGAGGTCAAAATCACCGCGCTCGACGTCAACGCCGCGCGCAAGCCAAACGTCGTGCCGATGCCGCCCACAATCGGCCCGCCCATGATCTGCCCCAAGGCGTCCACCTGGCTCGACATTGAGATCACCGTGGCCCGCACGCTCGACTCGACATGCTGATTGACCCACGTCGTGTATAGCGGCATCAATGTCCGGCGCGCGGTATTCAGCGCCCAGTAAGCGATCAGCGCGATGACAAAATTATCGGTCAACGCAAACACGAACAGGCCAATCACCATCGCCACGTTAAGACTCAACACCGCGCGGGCCATGACGCCATGCTTGTTCGTGTCCAATCGCCGCCGCGCCACTTCCGTCAGACCGATGCCCAACAGCATGCCACCCGCTCGCAGGATGCCAAACCACGTCACCTGCGCGAGACCGCCGAACGTAGGCAGCGTGATCGACTGCAAAAAGTGCGGCGTCCACAACCGATCAAGCCCCTCGCTATACAGGCCAAACACCAGCCCAATCACGAGGATGTTAATCAAAGTCGGTTTGCCGCGCACCAGCCGCACGCCGCTCTTGAACGTGTGCGCCATCGATTGAAAAGTCGTGCGATCTTCCCGCGGCGCGGGCTTGAAACCCGTCTCCGGCATGACGAGGATCAGCGCCACGCCCAGGCCCATCAGCGACAGGCCGCCCAACACGATGGGCAAATTGATCGAGACGTTGCCGATCAGCGTGCCAAACACGATGCCCACCAACGCGCCGATCGTGCCAATTTGATCGGCGCGTAAAAACGCCTGCCCCGCCTGCTTTTCGCCCACCTCATCGGCGATCCAGGCCTGACTCGCGCCGCTGGTGAAGGTATAGCCCAGGCCCCACAAGCCTTGCGCCACCAGAATCGCCCCAAACTGCGGGACAGAACCTTCGATCACAAAGGCCACGCCCATGATGAACATGCCGATGATGATCGATGTGCGGCGGCTGATCACATCGGCCACCACGCCGGTGGGCACTTCAAACACAAACGCGGCTACTTCCAGCGTCGTGCCCACCAGCACCAATTGCAGCGGATTCAGCCCCACCGTCGTCGCCTGATACACCATGCTGACGGTGAAGATCATCGAGAAAAACAGCGCCGACGCAAACTCCATGCCCAGATACACGCCGTACGCATTACGCTTAGTTTTGAGTCGTGAGAACATGCGCTCTCCTTGAAATTGGAAGTTAGAGGTTGGACGTTGGAGTGTCGTTTCTCGGTCAAGAGATCACCCTCCAACCTCCAATCTCCAACCTCTATTGATTGAAATAGTCCCGCATCCCGAGGAGACTCTCATACCGACGTTGCGTCACCTGTCCATTGTCCACCGCGCGCTTGATGGCGCAGCCAGGCTCGCGGGCGTGTGTGCAGTCCAGCCCGAATTTGCATTGCCCGATGAACGGTCGCATCTCCGGCAGCAACTGCGCGAAGTCGCCGGGCGTGTCGCTAGGCTCTTCATCCCACAACTTGAAGCGACGCTGCCCCGGCGTATCGATCACACTGCCGCCGAATTGCAGATCAAACATCTCCAGATGTGTGGTGGTGTGACGGCCTTCGCTGTTGAACGCGTTGACTTCGTTGACGCGCAGTCCCAGTCCCGGCTGAATGGCGTTGAGCAAACTCGTCTTGCCCACACCCGATTTGCCCCATAACACCGACACGCGATCTTTCAGCACCGCTTGCACTTGATCAAGCCCGTCGCCCGCCACCGAACTCGTCACGATGACGGGATACCCGATCTGGCGATAGACTTCGACCTCATGCAAGAACGATTCATCTGGCACAAGATCAATCTTGGTAAAGCAGATCACGGCGGGCAACTGCGCGGCTTCGGCGGCCGCCAGATACCGATCGAGCAGATTCCAGGCCGGCGGCGGATTGGCGGCGGGCATCACAATCACGATCTGATCGATGTTGGCGACCAGCACTTGTTCCAACATCGGTTTGCCCTTCTTCACGCGGCGTGCGCCATCCGTTGCAGGCCGCGAGAGTTTATTGCGGCGCGGCAGAATCTCGGTGATGAGGCCGGAGCCGTCGCCCGCATCGATGAAGCGGACCACGTCGCCGACCGCCACCGGATCAACCGTGTCGAGGTCTTTCACTTCCATGACGCGCCGCTTGATCGAGTTGGGATCAGCAATCGGGTAGATGAGTTGCTTCCGCAACTTGCTCGATAGTGACCCGGCGATGACGCCCGCTTCAGTGCGAATCGAGTAACTGCCTAAAGTCTTCTTGAACACGATGCCTTGTCGCATCATGTGGCTGATATTTTCCAGTGTTTCAGTGGGTTGTAGCATGGTAGAGAATTCTCCAAAGTAAAAGAAAACGGCCAACGGTAGACAACCGTGGCCGCGTTTGGGTGTATGCTCGCCGTGGATTGCCAAATCCACGGTAGGGTGGCCGGATTTGACAACACCGCACTGCGCGAACGCAGTGAGTGCCAGTGTCCGGCCCGAGCGAAGCACAAACAAAAAACGCCACGGGGCTAAGTGCACCCGTGGCGTCGAATCGAACCGAGGAACGATCGAACTACCTAGCAGAGACAGGCGCACTCAGCATGCAAACAATTTCGCGAACGGCAGATGCAGTTGACATGAATGCGCCTCCTAGTGGTTTTTATTACACGCGCAGTTTACCACGCCGCCCCGCTCCGCGTCAAGGGGACTTTTGACGGAGATGACATTGCGGCATTCGACACAATTCGATCTACGTCAAAGCGCCGCTAGCGAACTTACGTGACTGTGGTATAAATAATCGCTGATTTCTCAGCTGGAGCGGACATGACCAAACCACTCAGTTTCGGACTCGATTTTGGCACGACCAATTCCTCGTTAGCCGTCTACGACGGGCAAACGCTGCATCGCCCGCACCTCGATCGGGCGGGTGACAACCCGACGGTTTTGCCGTCGTTGTTGTACATCGATCGCAAACAGCAATCAATGGTGGGCACGGCCGCGGCGCAACAGTATTTGCAGCATGAAACGGGCCGCCGCGCCACGTGGGAGAAACGTTTCGTCGGCGAGATCGACGTGGTGTCCGATGGGGCCAGCTATGTGCAATCGGTACACGTGCTCGTCGATAGTGGCGCGCACGGTCGCTTGCTGCAATACATCAAGACCGCGCTGCGCGATCCCAGCTATGACGGCACCCAAATCTTCGATCGCTTCCACACCGTCGATGAACTAATCGCCGATATCTTGCGGCCGCTCAAAGTCAGCGCCGAACAGCAGTTGCAGACCGAATGCCAGCGGGTGGTGCTGGGCCGCCCCGTCAAGTATTCGCCCGAAGACGCCGTGTCCGAACGCGCCCAAGAGATCATGTACAAGGCCGCGCGTTTAGCCGGATTCGACACGATCGGCTTTGAGATGGAACCGATCGGGGCCTTGTACTTCTATCATCGCACCAGCCCCAAGCGTGAGTTGGCGTTGGTCTTCGACTTCGGCGGCGGCACGCTCGATCTGACACTGGCCGAGGTCGGCGGGCCGACGCCGCCCAACATCATCGCCACGTTGGGCGCGCTGGTCGGCGGCGACGATCTGGACAAACGGCTGATGCAGTTCCTCTTCAAATACTTTGGCGGGGTCGCGCCCAAAGGCCGCCGCGCGCTGCCGCCGTATCTGCTGGACTTTCTGGAAAACTGGCAGACCATGCCCCTGCTCTCGCGCCCGCACATGTTCAAAGTGCTGGATCAATATCGTGCCGATAATCCAGCGGGCGTGGAAGCGCTGCTGACGTTGGTCACGCGCAATCTGGGCTTTCAACTCTTCCGCGAGATCGAGCAGGCCAAGATTCGCTTATCCAGAGCGCATCTGACCGAACTCAAGTTCAATCACACCAACATCCACATTCGCGAGACGTTGACGCGCCTGAAATTCGAGGATTTGATTGCGCCGGAGATTGCCACAATGGAAGCGGGTGTGCAGCAAATTTTGCGCGAGGCGAACATCGCGCCAGAAAAAATAGACGTGGTCTTGCGCACGGGCGGCACATCGGCCGTGCCCGTCTTTACTGAATTGCTGTCGAACCAATTTGGGCATTCCAAGTTGCGCTCATTGGAGTTGCTGACCTCTGTGGTGGGTGGTTTGGCGATTGCCGCCCACGAAGAACGCGGCTCGTTTCCGAAATACGAAAAAATCTATCCAAAGAAACCAGCCGCGGCTATCCCCAACGCCCGATCGGACACACGCGACAACTATGAGCCGTACGAATTCAGAATCGGCGCGCAGTGCTATCTGGATTTTCCCTACACGCTCAGCCGCATCCCCGTCGATCTGAGCGCCTTGCCCGCCCTGCGACTGGCACAAGCGGACAAGAACAGCGACGCTGATGAATTTTTGCACTTCACGTTAGCGCGCGCGGCGAAGGTGTATGTGGCCTACGATGCGGATGCGCGCCACGCACCCAATTGGCTCAGCCCTTTCAAAAAGTTATCGCTCATGGTGGAGATCGATCAGATCGGCACGCCGCGCATGATGAACGTCTATGCCAAAGATTTTGCGGCGGGGCAGGTCACGTTGGGCGGCAACCGCGCAATCGGTAGTGCGGGGAACGTGTTTATGCACTATCTGGTCATCGTGCGGTCGTCGACTTTACGGCACAAAGATTGACGTCACCTGATCAAACCAAAAGGTATATAATATTGAACGAGGGTACTTCCTTCGAAACGAGTGACTTAGTAGGGGCCAGATCCGGTTGTAATTAACACAAAACAATTGGAGGATTCTATGGAGAATCGCCCCAGACGCCTGCTCAAGGCCTCGCCGCAGGCAAAAGCCTGCCACGTTATTCCCCATGATCCACAGCCTGTGCAGGGCTGGCTCAAATACAGTCTGTTCATTGAAGATAGCCTACGGACGTTGCGCCGACGTTGCTCCAATACAATCTAACTGCGGTTCATTAATCGACATGCGCCCCCAAACGGCTGCGCAGTAGTCCTGATATTTGATGAATTTATCGCCAGGAGGCACACAATGAACGATCAACAACCCGGAATTAATCTGGGATTCACTGAAGAGACATTTCCAGATTGCCAGCATGTGTGCTTGATCTATGACAATGAAGAGCAGCGCCGAAGAATTGTCTCCAAATATTTAGCCGCTGGTTTGAAGCAGGGAGAACTGGTCCGCTATTTCGCTGACACCACCTCGCCGCAAGCGATCCGTGCCTGGCTGACGGCGCTCGGGATAGATCTCGAGACATTTGAGAAAGCTGGGGCGTTCGGGATAGCCCAAGCCGAGAGTGCCTACTGTCCGAGTGGCCGCTTCGTGCCGCCGGAAGTGATCGAGAACATGATGGCCCGCTATAGTATGGCCCACAACGCCGGCTATACCGGCTCGCGCGTCACCGGTGAAATGACCTGGGCACTTCGCAACCTTCCCGGCGCCGACCGCCTGTTGGAATATGAAACGCGCATCAACCTGATCACCGAAACCTTTCCCCATATCGGGATGTGCCAATATGATGCTCGTCTGTTTGACGGCGCCACATTGTTCAAAGTACTCCAGGTGCATCCCTACATGGTCGCCCAGGGGCAGATTGTCAGGAACCCGTTTTACATTCAGCCGGCAGAATTCCTGGCGAAGTTTAATGCGCCGGTCTAAACCACTGGGCTGTTCGGGGTGGCCCGCAACGAACCCGACCGGCCTGCATGCAACACGCGCTACACTAAATCAGGTCAACAAATCGAGCAGGTCATGAGCAGAGTGGACCGTCAGCCGGATAACCCAGGCCAGGCTTGGCAACGGATCGATGCCCGCGTTCTGGGTCAAATCCTGGCCGCGCAAAACATGGTCTTTGCTTTACCCGATACCACTCGCATCGCCGAATTCTATGCGCAGACGCTGGCTTCAATACCGGGGATCGCCGCCTGTCGGGTCTGCCTGGGTAATCAATCTATCCAGGCCGGCGACATGGCGAGCAATGCTTGCGCTGAGTGCGAGAGCTTGCGCCATTCTGCCGGAGAAAACAAGCCGCTTATTCTGGTCAACTCAAATGTTAGCTGTAGTCTGGCGGCCCAGCCTGACATGCGGACCGTCGCCATCAATTCCTACCAGCATCATTTCGGCTCGTTTGCCTTCAAGCTCAAAGATGCCGTTGTGTTTGACATGTATCAGCCCTTTATCAGCAATCTCTCCAACTATGTTGCGATCACGCTGGAAAACCGCCTACAGAAAGATCTGCTGCATACGGCTCACGCTGAATTGGAGCACAAGGTCCAAGAGCGCACGCACGACCTGCTCATCGCCAACGAGGCGCTTGACGCGGCCCGTCTGGCGGCACTCAATATCATGCACGAGGCAGTTGACGCACGCCGCCGCGCCGAACAATCTAACGTTGATCTAAAACGCGAAGTTGCCGAACGCCAGCGGGCGGAAGCAGCGCTGCACCAGGCGGCAGAAGAGATCCGCGATCTTTACAACCATGCCCCGTGCGGTTACCACTCGCTCGACAAGGACGGCGTGTTCGTGCGGATGAATGAGACCGAACTCGAATGGTTGGGCTACCGGCGCGAAGAGGTCATCGGGCAAATGAAATTTGCCGATCTGGTCACCGCCAGTGGTGCGAAACTCTTTGCAGACAACTTTCCACGATTCAAAGCCGCCGGCGTGCTTCGGGATCTCGAATTTGAATTGATCCGCAAAGACGGTTCACTCCTGCCCGTAGTGATCAGCGCAACGGCGATCACCGACCGCGACGGGAATTACCTGATGAGCCGCTCGACCGTGTACGACACGACCGAACGCAAGCGCGCGGAGAACGAAATCCGCAAATTCAATCAGGAACTCGAACAGCGCGTGGCCGATCGCACAATACAACTTGCCGTCGCCAATCAGGAACTGGAAGCCTTTGCCTACTCCGTGTCGCACGACCTGCGTGCGCCCTTACGCCACATCGACGGCTTTCTGGAACTGCTTCAACACCGCGTGGCGGCAACTCTCGACGAGCAGAGTCAACACTATCTCAGCAATATCGCCACTTCCGCCCGGCGCATGGGCCAGTTGATCGACGACCTCTTGTCCTTCTCACGCATGGGACGGCACGAACTGGCCCAACAAGTGGTAGACCTGAACGACCTGGTCCAGGAAATCATTCATGACTTCGAGCCGGAAACGCGGGGCCGGCTCATCCACTGGCGCATCGCCGACCTGCCACTGGTTACAGGCGATCGGGCGATGTTGCGCGTGGTGCTGGTTAATCTCCTGTCGAATGCGCTGAAATTTACCCGCGCACGCCCGCAAGCCGACATCGAGATCGGTTGTGAAGTCGGCTCGACCGCCGAGGAGATCATCTATATCCACGACAATGGCGTCGGGTTCGATATGACGTATGCCGACAAGCTGTATGGCGTCTTTCAGCGTCTGCATCGCGTTGATGAATTTGAAGGCACCGGCATTGGGTTGGCCAACGTCCGGCGCGTCATCAGCCGGCACGGCGGACGGACCTGGGCACACGGCGCGGTCAATCAAGGCGCGACCTTTTACTTCTCATTACCACGACGCACTCAAACAGGCTGATGATGAGCGCCTTCAAACGTATTCTACTGGTCGAAGACGATCCTCAAGACGTTGAGCTGACGCTGGCGGCGTTGGCTGAAACGAACCTGGCCAATGAAGTGGCCGTGGTGCCGGATGGTGTGGAAGCACTGGATTATGTGTATCGTCGGGGGCCATTCACCGATCGCCCGGCTGGAAATCCGCTGGTCATTTTGCTCGATCTAAAGCTGCCCCGGCTGGACGGCGTGCAGGTCTTGCGACACCTCAAAGCCGATGAAGCATTGCGCCTGATCCCGATCGTCACCCTGACCTCGTCGCGCGAGAACTCGGACCTGGTCGAATGCTACAAGTTGGGCGTCAATGCCTACGTCGTGAAGCCCGTGCGCTTCACCGAATTTGTCGCGGCCGTCAAGGGACTCGGCAGGTTTTGGGCGCTGATCAATGAACCGCCGCCGGTTGCCAGCCAGTGACGGCCAACGCGTTATGCGCTGCCTGACGCGCGAAAGGATTGAGATGCAATGAGCCAGCTGATACAGGTCCTGCATTTGGAAGATGATGCGCTGGACGCCGAGCTCGTTCGGGCCACCCTCGAAGCGGCGGGAATCGTTTGCCAGATCAAGCGCGTCCAGGACCGTGATGAATTCACCCAAGCGCTCCAGCAGCGTGAATACGACCTCATCCTTGGCGATTATCGTTTGCCCGCCTACGATGGTTTGTCCGCAGTACGGCTTGCGCAAGAACTTCGCCCCGATCTGCCCTTTATTTTCGTGTCCGGCACGCTGGGCGAAGATGCGGCAATTGAGGGCTTCACGCAGGGCGCAACCGACTATGTGCTTAAACAAAAACTCGCGCGGCTGGTACCGGCCATTGAACGCGCTCTGCGCGAGGCGGAAAATCAACGGCGGCGGCAACAGGCCGAAGCCGCCTTGCACGAGCGTGTGCAGCAGTCGCAATCGCTGGCGCGCCTGGCCAAGGAACTGGAGCACGCCCAGACTTATGCCGAAATCGTCAACGCCGCGCGGGCCGAAGTGCAGGCCGTCATTGGCTATCAAAACTTGTGGGTCTATCTGCTGACGGAAGATCGGGCGTACTACACGGCCCTCGTCGCAGACGGCGAATTGGGCGAGCGCGTGATGTCGAGCGACGGGATCGCCACGCTCAAGATTGAGGGCGACCCGATGCTGGAAGAAATTGCGGCAGCCACGCAGATCGTGCTGGTGGACGAGGCCCGCCTGGACGCGCGCACTAACAAGACCATTGTGGCGCAACTGGGCAATCGCACGATCGTGAATGTCCCCATCATCCTGTTCGATAAGCACTTAGGCGCCGTAGGCACCGGCACGTTCGGTAATGAGGGTGTGCGCAGCCCCACCCCGTCCGAACAAGAATACCTGATGGCAATGGCCAGCCATATGGCCGTGTCACTCGATCGGTTGCGGTTGTCCGACAAACGCCGGCAAGCCGAAGAGGCCCAGCGCATCAGCGAGCAGAAATTCCGCAGTTTTGTCGAGGAATCTTCTGAGGGCATCACCTTGCTGGATGAAGAGGGCACAATTATTGAGTGGAACCGCGCGCGTGAGAAAATGACCGGTCTGGCGGCCAGTCAAGTACTGGGCCGACTGCTCTGGGACGTTCAATACGACATGCTGCCGCCGGAATCGCGGACGCCTGAACGCGGTGAGCAGACCCGCCAGGTGATGACAGATGCGCTGCGCACCGGTCGGTCGGCCTTGTTTGATAACGTCATCGAAGCCGAGATCCTGACCCAGGCGGGTGAGCGCCGGTACATTCAGCAAACCATCTTCCCCATCAAAACCGACCGGGGCTATCGCATCGGTTCGGTGACCCGCGACATCACCGAGCGCAAACACGCCGAGGCGGAACGCCAGGCTCATTTGCGGTTCTTTGCCCGCATGGATCAGATCAATCGCGCCATGCAGGGCACGAACGATCTGGAGCAGATGATGCGCGATGTCCTCGACGCGGTGCTGTCAATCTTCGATTGCGATCGGGCCTGGCTGGTCTATCCGTGCGATCCGGAAACCGCGACCTGGCAAGCCTCGATGGAGCGTACTCGGCCCGAATATCCCGCCGTGATCCCGATCGGGGCCGAACTGCCGATCGACCCGGCTGGCATCGAAGTGTTTCGGATGCTGCGCAGCACCAGTGGCCCGGTGAAATTCGGACCAGGCGCAACACATCCAATACCAGACGTGATGGTCCAAGCATTCAACATCCAAGCATTTATGGCCACGGCCATCTATCCGAAGGTCGGCAAACCCTGGTCGTTTGGCCTACACCAATGCTCTTATCCGCGCGTTTGGACGCCGGAAGAAGAACGGTTGCTGCAAGAGATCGGTCGGCGGTTAAGTGACGCGCTGACCAGCCTGCTAATTTATCGCGACCTGCGCGAAAGCGAAGAACGCTTCTCTAAGGCCTTTCGGCTTAGCCCAATGGCCATCGGCATTATGCGCACCACAGATGGACGTTTTGTCGACGTTAATGATGTGTTTGTCAGAACCTCAGGCTATAGCCGTGAAGAAATCATCGGTCGTACCTCGGCCGAACTGGCTCTGTGGGTGAACCCTGAACAACAGCAACCTCAATTACAACGGCTTCAGGCACAAGGCTCGGTTGTATCGTTCGACTTTGATCTCCGCACCAAGTCAGGCGAGGTCCGAACAGGGTTAAGCTCAACGACTCAAATCGATCTGAGCGGGGAAAAGCACTTCTTGTCGTTGATTCAGGACATCACCGAACGCAAGCGCGCCGAGGCCCGCATCCTGCGGCTCAACCGGCTGTACGCCACGCTCAGCCAGATCAATCAAACGATCGTGCATGTGCGCGACCGTGCTTCATTGTTCGAGCAGATTTGCCGCGTGGCGGTTGAACACGGTCAATTTCGGATGGCATGGATCAGCCAGATCGATGAAGCGGCTGCCCGGATTGTGCCCGCCGCGATTGCCGGCGAAGAGCGGGGCTACGTGACCACCTTGCAGCTCACCGCGCGTGACGAGCCGGCAGGCCGCGGGACAACTGGCACAGCCATGCGCGAAGGCCGCTGCATCATCTGCCAGGACATCGCCACCGATCCTGGCATGCAGCCCTGGCGTGACGCCGCCTTACAGCGCGGCTATCGTTCATCGGCGGCGGTGCCGATCCGACAGAACGGGCGGGTCGTCGGTGCACTGACTGTGTATGCGGCCGAGCCGCACAGTATCGACACGGAAGACAAAGCTCTGCTGGATGAGATCGGTCAGGACATTTCCTTCGCGCTCGATGGGCTGGAGCAGGAAGCCCAGCGGCAGCGCGCCGAACTCGAACTCAGCCAGCTCAACGCCGAACTTGAACAGCGCGTCATCGAGCGCACGGCTGAACTCGCCCGCGCGCACGAGCAGTTACGCGCCATTCTCGATACGGCGGGCGAAGGCGTCGTGTTCACGGATTCGCAGGGGGCTATCGAGTACATCAATCCAGCGCTGGAGCGGCTCACCGGCTATACCGCCGATGAAGTGCTGGGGCACAATCCGCGCATGTGGAAGAGCGATCAAACGCCGCCCGCGACTTATCAGCAAATGTGGCGGGCGTTAGTACGGGGTGAAATCTGGCAGGGCGAGTTGATCAATCGGCGCAAGGATGGCACGTTATACACTGCGGCGCTGACCGCTTCGCCGGTGACGGATATCGACGGGCACGCGGTCGGTTACGTCGGCGTGCAGCGCGACATTTCGCGCCAGAAAGAACTCGATCGGCTGAAGGATCAATTCGTGTCCACCGTCAGCCATGAACTGCGCACACCGCTCGCCAACGTCATGCTGCACATCAACCTGTTGACGCGCGGCCGACCCGAACGGCATGATATCTACCTGCGCACGCTGCAACGCGAGGCCGAGCGGCTGCGCAACATGATCGAAGACCTACTCGATCTTTCGCGGCTGGATCGGAATGTAACCCCGATCCAGTTTGCCCCGACCGATATGCAACTGCTGCTCGAACCGCTCGTGCTCGATCGCGCGGCGCTGGCCGCGCAACGCGGGCTGACGCTTCAATATGAGCCTGCGCCCGGTTTGCCCGTGGTCGCCTGTGATGCGTCCATGCTCACGCAAGTCATCTCCAACTTGCTGACCAACGCCTTAAACTACACGCCGCCCGGCGGCGAGATCACGGTGCTAACCGCAATCCAGCGCACCGCCGACCAGCACTGGATCACGGTTACCGTGCGTGATACCGGACCGGGAATCGCGGCCAAAGACCTGGCGCACTTGTTCGAACGTTTCTATCGCGGCGAGGCGGGCCGCAAAGCCGATGCGCCCGGTACGGGCCTGGGGCTGGCAATTTCGCAGGAAATCATGGGCCGTTTAGGCGGCCGCATCACGGTTGAAAGCGAACCCGGCCACGGCGCAGCGTTTACCGTCTGGGTGAAGGCCGAAGTCGCTTAACGCGCCAGCGCGGGGAATGGCTTCAGGCACGATCTGGTCATCGTGCGACCCTTCATGACACGATGACGCGCTTCGCGCGAAGAAATGACAAGATGAAGGGATGAAGGGATGACAAGATGATCTCTGATCAAAGGATCATCTTGTCACCATGTCACGCGAAGCGTGTCAGGCTTTGCCGTGCAGCATATCCATCAACCGCCCCAGCACACGCGCCCCATCCGAGCGGAGGGCGTTGTGTTCATACTCGCTGGTGGCCCAGACTTTGAGGCCCTTGATAAGACTCGCGGTCTCTTCGGATAACGCTCGTTCCACGTACATATCATCGTAGTACATCGCAGCGGCAACAGGCACGGCGTTGTGCTGAAGCACGGCCTTATCGTACAACTTCGGCCAATCGGCAGCGGTCGCCAACAAGTGCGCGGCTTCTTTCAACGGACGCAGCCCCGCGTACTCGTCAAACATCCACGGATAGACCATTTCCCCCGTAAACAACAGCGGCCTATCGGGCGCATCGTTGAATTCAGGGAATTCAGCGCGAATCCGCTCGGCGGACCAGTTAGCCGCTTCGCCTTCGGTGTAGCACAACTCCTGAAAGATCGCATAGATCGGGCTGGGATCGAAGGGCATCAGATAATCATAGCCGCGCAGAAAAGCGAAGTTGATTTCGCGTCCGCTTGCCCCTTCGACAAAGGCTTCTTCCAACAGATAATGCACTTTCTCAAAACCGTCACTCGCCCCAAAGGGCATGCCCAATTGCTGAAAGCGCCGCACACTCAAGCGATCGCCGTTGGGCAGCCGGACATCGTGATTGGCTAGATAATCAGCAATGTCCCGCGCGCGCTGCACATCGTCTGGATAGCGCTCAAAGTATTTTTTGTTTTTGCCCAGCACCCGTCGATAGGTGGCACGATACACGTCGTCGGGATGATGATGAAGCGGCGGCAATCCGCCGGTGATGAAGGCTTCGCGCAAACCCTGCGGCGCGAGCGAGAGATACGTCGTGATACAAAAGCCGCCGTAACTTTGGCCCAGGGCGCTCCACGGCTGATCGCCGATCAACTCTCGGCGAATGGCCTCGGCATCGCGCACGATGTTGTCCGCGCGGAAGTGCTTCAGGTAGGCCGCCTGCCGATCGGGTGTGCCGAGCCGCGCCAGAGTTTGAGCATTGATCGGGCTGCTGCGACCGGTGCCGCGTTGATCGAGCAGCAGCACGCGATAGTCTCTGATCGCGCGCATGACCCACTCTGTCGTTACTTCCGGGCGCGGTGAGCCGAAGCCCGGCCCGCCTTGCAAGAAGATCAACCAGGGCAAGTCCGCGTGTTCGTGCTCGGGTGAGACCACCTCGCGCGCAAAGACCGTCAACGTGCCGTCGGCGGGGCGCGCATAGTCGATCGGGAGGTTGAAGGTATGATCGGTAAGGACGAGTCCGGGAATGCGGTGGGTGAGTGTTCGCATGAT
>JAGOBP010000413.1 GCA_017999195.1 Thermoflexales bacterium | reverse complement strand
AATTTGCCCAGTGTTTGCCGTCGATCGGTCATGTTCATCAATTGCGTGAAGTGCCCTTATTGTAATCTACATCGGCCGATCGGGCTGGTTGTCAGCCCGATTTGAAATATGTTAGAATACGCGCAGTTCCACACTTCACTTCAACAGAAGGCGTTCATGGAAAAGATCGATATTCTGCGCCGCACTGATATTTTCTTTGATCTGACGGCCAATCAGTTGGATATGCTGGCGTCAATCTGTGATGAACAGGCCGTTAAACTGGGTGACATTATTTTTGAGGAAAACACCGCCGGTGATGAAATGTATGTGATTTCGCGCGGGGCGGTCGAGGTGTTGGTCGATCCGACGATGGTGGGCGGGCCAGGGGCGCGCAAGCGCGGCGCCGGACCGGTGACCATTGCCACCTTGCGAGCGGGGCAGACTTTCGGCGAGATTTCGCTGGTCGATCAGGGCTTGCGCACGGCTTCGGCGCGCTGTGCCGAAGCGGACACGCATGTGCTGAAACTGCCGCGCAGCAAGTTCATGCGGCTGTGCGACACGTATCCTGAACTGGGCTATCGCGTCATGCGCAACATTGCCGCCGATCTGGCCTTCAAGATTCGCGGCAGCGATCTGGCGATTCGCGAACAATTGTTGTGGCGGCCACGCACGGCCGGTTAGTGCGATAAGCGGGTACAATTAAGGCGGACGGGCACATCACCCCGTCCGCTTTTTTATTGATAAGGGGGAAACAACATGCATGCTGAAATCATCGCGACCGGTAGTGAACTGCTGTTGGGCGAAGTGGTCGATACCAATTCAACCTACATCGCGCGGCAATTGCGCGACATCGGGCTGAACCTGTATTACAAAACCGTCGTGGGCGATAACGAAGTGCGCATGGCCGAAGCGCTGTCGATCGCGCTGAAGCGCAGCGACGTCATCATCACGACCGGCGGCCTCGGCCCCACCATCGATGATGTCACGCGCCCCGCGATCGCGCGCGCGGTCGATAAACCGTTGATTTTTCGCGAGGATTTACTCGATCAAATTCAAGCCCGGTTCCGCGCCTACGGCGTGCCGATGGGCGACAACAACCGCCGACAGGCCTTCGTGCCCGACGGCGCCACCCCGATCGAAAATCCGGTGGGCACCGCGCCTGCGTTTATCGTGGAACAGGCCGGACGACTCATCATCAGTCTGCCGGGCGTGCCGCGTGAAATGGAGTATTTGATCGAGCATGCGGTATTGCCGTATTTGAAGGCGAAACTCGATCTGAAGGACGTGATCGTGATTCGCACCGTGCATACGGTGGGGCAAGGCGAAAGCCGCATCGATGAAGCAATCGGCGATCTGGAAGAAGCCCCTAATCCCACGGTGGGCTTGTCGGCGAAAGCGGGCCAAGTGGATATTCGCATCGCGGCCAAGGCGGCCACGCGCGCGGAAGCCGAAGCGTTGAATGCGGCGATGGAAGCCACCGTGCGCGAGCGCGTGGGTAAGTTTATTTTCGGCGTCGATGCAGACACGTTAGAGAGTGTAGTGGCGCAAGCGTTGACCGATCGATCGCTCTCACTGGCGAGTGTGGAGTGCGGCACGAACGGCTTGTTGGGCGGACGACTCGCGACCATCGGGGCGGCCTTTCGCGGCGGCCTGACGGTGAGTGAGCTGCCCCTCGATTTAGCCCGTGCCATCGCAGTGGCGAATGAGGTGCGCGCTGCGCACGCGAGTGATCTAGCGTTGAGCGTCAGCGTGGGGCGCGCAGCCGACGGGCCAGGCTTGAAGTTGGTGGTGGCGTTGACGGGGCTAGATCAACCTGCCACGCTTGAGCGCGGCTTTGGCGGACATTCAGCGTTGGCCGCACAGTGGGCGTCCACCGCGGCGCTAGGGCTGGTGTGGCGTAAGCTGATGAGTGATGAGTGACGAGTGATTGGTAACTGGTAACTGGTTGACCAATTACCAGTCAACCGATTAACTGATTACCAATCCCTGATCCCTAATCCCCCCTCACTTCAACTCATAGCGCGTCACGGTGACTTGCGCGAAAGTGTGTTGCTCTGTGCGCGTGCCGTGATCATCGAGCCAGCGTTGCAGCAAGTTGCGTTGATCCCACATGGCTACTTCGGAAGCGACCAGCCACAAACTCGATGTGCCTGCAAACGCTCGATCGAGTTGCGTGAAGATCACGGCTTCGGTGTCTTGATAGCCGTCGTTGTTGCCGGGGAAGTTGGTATAAGGTCCGGCTAGTCCGGTGTAGGGTTGCTTAAAGTAATAATCGAAGGTGGTTTGAATGTAGGGAATTTGAAAGAGCAAAGCATCATCGGCTTGTTTAGTCTGCGTGATGACGGCGGCCGCTGATCGAAAATCGGACTTGTAGGGCGTGGTGGCTTGCGCGTTGAGGCTGAGCGCGCTTGCGCCGATCAAGATGCTAAGCGCGATTGCGGCGGTGATCCGTCGGGCGTGATGAATGATCGGGCGTGCCGAGACCGTCGGCCACAAGGCCGCTAAGCCCACAGCGATCGACAAATAATACGCGGGCATGATCCAGATCAAATAGCGATCGGTGAACAGCGGCCGATTGAGCGACACGAACCAGATTGAGAGCGTTGGCACGGCCAGCCAGATGAGCAACGTCAACGCTGAGGTGAGGCGCGCGCGATCGGTGAGGCGGGTGAGCCAGCCGAAGAAGGCCAGGGTGGCAGCCAACCCTGCAATGACGGCCCCCCAGACATTGTCCAGCGAATTCAAGATGCCGCGCGTGTACGCGCCGTTCAGCACATTGAGCATTTCGCCCAGCGTGTAGCGGCCAAAGCCGGTGTTGCCGGGCTGAAAGACCAGTGGCAATTGCCACGCGGCCAGCGGCAGATAAGGAACGATGAGCAGGCCAAAGGCAATGAGCGCAGGCTTCACGCGCTGGCGGCTGACCTCGGCGGCGCGCGGCCACCACAGGATGCACAACAGCAGCGTCGTCGGAATGATCAACGCGGCCAGGATGTGCGCGTACATCGCCAGGGATGCGCAGACCACCAACCCGATCCAGAAACGCGCGCGGCCATCTTCCAAGCCGCGCCGTAAACAATAGATCGCAGCCAGGGCCAGCGCCGTGATCAAGGTATACATCTTGGCTTCCTGGCTATACCACGCATGATAGCCGGAGAAGGTCAGCAAGAGGGCCGCCACCCAGCCGATCGGGCGGGAGAACACTCTTGCGCCCACGCTGTAAATCAAGGCGATACTGAGCACGCCGAACACCAACGAGGGGAAGCGCAAGGCGAATTCGCTTTGCCCCGCCAACCCGATCCAACCGCGCAGCATCAAGAAGTAGAGCGGGCCGTTAAAGCCGGGCTGCGAGAAGGTCTTGATCACGTCGGGCAGGGGAGCCAGCGCAAAGCGCACGGCATCCACTTCATCGCGCCACAGGCTTTGAAAAGTGATGGAGTTGAGGCGCAAGAGGCAGGCCAGCAGCACCAACGCATAGGGCGCGAGGCGAAGCAGGTGTTGCGCGGTGAGTGACGATTGGGTGCGTTCGATGTGTTTGGACATAGGTTATCAAGGCGCATTATACCGCAGTGCGGCATGGAAGCCGATAATAAATGCTTTGACAGCCCCAGTTAACTGTGCTAAAACTAGCGCACCCCCCAAGCCGAGGAGCCCAAGATGCTGCGTTTTATTCGTGGCCTGTTGACGTTGATCGTGGTTTTAGTCTTAGTCGTCGCCGCAGTTGCTGGCGGCGGCTTTGTGTTTTTAACGCGCCGTGCTTTTCCGCAAGCCGATGGTACGGTGCAAGTTTCGGGCGTGAAGACGCCGGTGAAAGTGGTGCGTGATACCAACGGTATTCCGCATATCTATGCCAGCAACGTGCACGATCTGTTTTTCGCGCAAGGTTATGCGCAGGCGCAAGATCGCCTGTGGCAGATGGAAATCAATCGGCGCGGCATTGCGGGCCGCACGGCTGAACTCAGTCCCAGCAAGTCCAGCATCGAGCAGGATAAGTTTGTGCGGACGCTGGGTTGGCGACGCGCGGCCGAAGCCGATTATGCCGGTTTCGACGACGAAGCCAAAGCGATTTTGCAGGCGTATGCCGACGGTGTGAATGCTTACATTAGTTCGCACGAGAGCAGTCTGCCGCTGGAATTTTTGGTGGTGGGCGCGTTTGGCAGTCAGGGCTTGAACTATAAGCCGGAGCCGTGGACGCCGATCGATACGGTGCAGTTGGCGAAATACATGGGCTGGTCGCTGGGCGGCAACTACGATCTGGAATTATTCCAGGCGCAGATCATGGCGAAGTTCGGTCCTGAACAAGGCTCCAAGGTTTTGGCCGAACTCATTCCGCCGTATGACTATCAAGCCAAACCCATCATCGTGCCGCCGGATGTGTCGTGGCAGCAAGTGCCGGCGCTTTCGGCTAAGGCGCAAGAAATTGAAGCCTCGCTGGGCATTGAGCGCGGACACGACATCGGCTCGAATGACTGGACCAA
>JAGOBP010000412.1 GCA_017999195.1 Thermoflexales bacterium | reverse complement strand
GGGTGGTCATCGTTGTGGCCTCGTGGTTGTCAAGGGAGCGGCCTTGTTCTTTTTGCGGCGTTCGCGCTGGTATGCCGCCCATTCGGTTTGTTTGGGCTGATAGGGTTGACCCTGATCATCAAACAGTCGCTTACCACGACCGCCACCCTGAGCCCGATAAATCGCCACACAATATTCGACATCAGCGAGGTCTAGTTCTTTGCCGTATCCTTCTCGCAGGATTCGAATATAACCATGATTTACCCAGCCGCGAATCGTTTCAGGGTGGATGTCGTAATTCTGCGCGGCCTGTGCGATGGTAATAGACTCGCCGCGCAGATGCTTGAACTGATCGCGACTGATCGAGATAATTTGGTTTAATTCACTTTCGGCTACAGCCAGAGTACCATTCAGGGAAGCAGCCCGGACATTACCACTCGCGACCCGCTTTTTCAACGAAGAGGCTGTAATTCCAAGTCGCTTTGCCGCTTGTGCTAGAGGTATAAAGCGATCGATATGAGATAAGGTCGTCATTGAGTCCAATCCCATCTTGTTGTCGCTAAACGCAAAACGCCCGTTCGGTGCTACCGAAGGCGGGCGTCGCGTAGGGGCCGGAGTTGGCTTTAAGGCCTAACGTCCATTATTGCCCGCGCTGGATGTCACGGCACAGGACGACCCACTGTTAATGCGGGCCGCGCAATCAGGGGCCAGTTTTGAGAGATGAAAGTGGTGGCGACAAGGGTTGAACTTGTGACCAAGGGCTTATGAGTCCCCTGCTCTACCACTGAGCTACGCCACCGGTTTACAAAAAGCGCTAAGCGCTACCGACGCAAATTATACACAAAACTATGTCCAACGCAAGTTGGGTATTTTTATTTCCACACTCGGAGCGGGCAGTGGCGACATGGTCAGTGACGTGGTATGGCTATCTTATGATCCAAGAAACCATTACCCACACCGGACGTCGATGCGGATGCCCCGACATCGTTAAAAACGGCCCCAATCCAGCAGTGCCCCGACCATGCATGTGGGCGGATCAAACGCTGGAACCGGAAAACTCACCGGCCCCGTGCTTTCAAGAGGTGCTCCTGAAAACCGATCAGGAACATGTGGGCCTTGAACGGTTTGGGGTGTGGCGCGATGAATCGGGTCGCATTGGATTCGCACGATTTTACGAACGAAGCCTCGCCGCATCGCGGCCATGCAACCGGCCCAACCCGATAGTGTGTTGGAGCCGGCCCACATCGAGCGTTGGACCAACACGGTACGCCAACGCCTGGTCCAGCATCGAATACAACTTGAGATTATCACTTACCCAGTAACCGCGCCCCGCCTGACACCCCGCGACGCGTGCGGCTCACCGCGCGTCGCGGGGTGTCGGTGTGAGTGGAACGAAGCGATCGCACCACTGGCTTTTAACCCGAACTACCTGCCCGATGGACTCTGGCTCAAGGGGTTAGTTGCGCCGGATGAGCGGCAGATAGACATACTTCAAGCCGCTCACGGCCACGGCGTACTCGCCCAACGTGCTGACGTTACCCGCCAAGTCATACGCCTCCAACCGATAGATATACGTACCCGGCCAGGCCGGTCGCGGCGTGTAACTCCAGTTCGCACCGCTCAGATTGACCCCATCCCGATACGCGGCCCCTTCCGGCGGATCCACTCGCACGTAGAGGCCGTTCAGGCCGCCGCCATCGCTCACTTGCCCGGCCAGCACCACCGTCGGCGAGGTTTGCGACGTGTGCGTTACCACCGTCGTGACGGACAACACCGGCGGCACGGTATCCAGTTGATACGTAACGCTGATCGGCGAGGCGGTGCGATGGCCCAGGCCATCCTGCCCGTAGATCGTCAGCGTCTGCATAAGGCCATCCGCTGCGGCGAAGGTGGGCAAGGCGTAAGCCCAGGTGCCCGCCGTCGAGAGCGCCGCCCCTTGAGGCGAGAGGCTCAATCGGCTGCGGTGGTAAGCGCCGTTGTTCGTCAGCGGATTCAGATCGCAAATCTGCACTTGCCACACCCCGCTGGCAACTTCGCCATTGAAGACGCTCAGCGGCGTATCGGGCTGCGCGGCGCGCTTAAAGTAAGGCTCATTCACCGCATCATCCACCGCGCGGTGCAACGGCTGAGGGGCGGCATCGCTCAACCACACATCATAGTTGGCAAAGCCATACAACGTGCCGCTCGGCTCGATGACGCGGGCGCGCGTGCCTGCGGGCGAGATGAGGTCAACGACAATCTCTTCGCGGTTGGGATGGAAGGCCGTGAAGCCCAGGCCCGTCTCGCCCACGATGAAACTATCGGATACGTAAAAAGTACGCGTGATTTCGCCGCCACCGCAGAAGGTCGTTGTGGTGATGGGCAGAGTCGGCGAAGGCGCATCCGTGTAGTACAGCGCGGTCGTCGTCGGAACCTGTGCGGCCGTCAGCGTGGTGGCTTTCACACAGTTCACCTCGTCACAGACCAGCGCTTGCCCGCCGCTGTGATTGTCGCCCAATGCGCCGGTGAGCAGCGCGCCGCTCGGCCCGATGATTTGCCCGTTCACCGCAGTGAACGCGTCGGCATCCAGCGTGATGGTGGGCGGCACGCTGTCGACGATGAGATTACGCCACGGCGCAGTCCACGCGCCGACGTGCCCCAACCGATCGGTTGCCCGTGCCCGTAGCGCGAATTCTTCGCCGTCGTTCCCGGCGACGGTCCAATCGCACGCCCAGCGACCGTCATACGGTGTACTGTCGGGGCATGCAAGGGTGATCGTGTTGCTGAGCGGATCACGAACTTGCACCTCGATCAACGGCACACCCGATGGATCAGCTGCGTACCCCTGAATTACGTTGCCGCCGGTCCGCACGGCGAACTGCGGCGCGCTGAGGCCGATGAACTGCGGCGGCAGGGTGTCCACCGCGTGATCGGCCCACACCCACTCGAACGGGCTTTGTGCCGGAATATCGATGGTGGTGGTGAGCGGCCGGAAACTGTCAAAGATCAGCCCGTCGATCAAGGCATAGTTGCGTAACGGCTCGCACGTGGCGGCTGGCAGACTGGTCAGGCATTGCGTGTAGCGCCAGTTGGCATCGACCATGACCGTGCCGGTGAAGGTGCGCGTCACGGTGGCGCCCGGCGCAACGCTGCCCACCGCGACGATCTGATAGTCGCGATAGCCGGCAGTGTCGCGCGTGCCGCCCGGCAGACTCAAAGCGTAGTAGGCCGACATCAACGCTTTGACCTCGGTGGCGGTGGCCGTGCCCTGATTGTCGATGCGCAGCGTATAGGTGATCGTTTGCCCGTCGGCCAACGGCGGATGGTTGTGATCCAGAAAGTCGAATTGTTGGCTGCGAGGGCCGCTGCCCTGGAACAGCGTCTGCCATTGCCAGAACAGGTCGTCGCCCATCAACGAGTAAGTTGTGCCCAGCGGCTCTACGCTCAGGCTCGCGCGCAGACTGCTATCCACGTAGCCCGGTGTGGCTGGCGGCTGAAGCCACGTCTGCTGGTACGGACATTGACCCGGACCCAGCGCGGGCCAGTGATAGGCCGATGTGAGCGGGAAGACTTGTGATGCGGCCACGGCCGCCAATGGGTCAACCACCGGCGCGTCGTTGAGTGGGTTACGCTCGGGCATCACGGCCCACAGACGCAGCGCCGCCTTTTGACTGGCGGCGGCCAGCAAGGTGAGGCTGGTGGTCGCTGGCGTGTTGATGCCCAACACGCTGAAGGGCACAGCCAGATCAGTCAGGCCGTTTTCCAGTTGGTACTGATCGGCGGTCAGGGTCATGGCCGTCGTCCAGTTCAGGCCGTTCCACGTCATCAGCACGGCGGTACGGGCGTCTTTGACCCACACCAGCGCATCGGCTTGCATCTGCGTCCCCAACAGCGGCGTAATCAACAGCGACTGGCGCACAGTCTCGAACGCGGGCAGCGTGCCCATCGGGGCTGGCGGCAGATTGCCGGGCAGGTAGATCGTCGTGTTGCTGATCGTCGCCGAGTAGGGATTGTAGAGTTGCGTCGCGCCGCCCGGCTGGTAATCCAGATAGACAAACAAGTCGCCTTCGGTCGCCCAGTTTGCGCCATCCCAGGCCAGGCGCAGCGTGTCGGCATTCCAGGTCGTATAGAATGTCTGCGCCTCATGGAGGGATGCGCCGCTGAGCGCATGTTCGGCCACACTCCGGTTGACGCCCAGTTCAGTGCAGCTGCTATTCAACCAACCCCGATACGTGACGTTGCCCACTTGACCGACGAGGTCCGGCGTGAGCGGCGTATCCACATAGACCGGCTCAGAGACCTGCTCCAACCGATTGCCGTGCGCGTCGACACTGACCACATGCGCGTACACGGCTTGCGCTTCACTGATGACCTGTGTATAACTGTAGACCGTTCCCGCCGGAATAAAGACCGTTCCCAGCGTGGAAGTTGGACTTGTATTCCAGCCCACCCAGTAACCGGCGAGGCCGCTGCCATCGCTGCCTGGCGTCCACCCGACGATG
>JAGOBP010000411.1 GCA_017999195.1 Thermoflexales bacterium | reverse complement strand
ATCGGTAAGTTATGCCGCAACCATTAGATCGGCGATGGCAGCCTTCACGCGCTTAACGCTCTCGGGATGCCGCAGCACGACGATGTCCGCGCCCGATTCGAGCAGCGTAATCGCCGTCATCGTTTCCCAGTTGATGCCGCGCTCGGCCCAATCACCCCAGGCTGCGGGCACGCCTTCGCCGACTTTGGCCTCTTTGGTCTTCCACGTTTCTGCGCCGACCGTGACGATCATGGGCAGCTGCGTCATCGCGTCGCCTTGCAGTGCCGCCATGCGCAAGCGCTCCATCACCGAGAAGCCGTACTCGATGCCGTAACCCAGCGCACCCGTCGTCGGGTCCATGATTACGCGATCGAGCGGCAGGCCCATGTCGCTGATGAGGATGTTGAGTTGCTTGGCGAGGTTGACATCCATCGCCGTGCGCGCGGTCACGAGGTGGCTATTCGCCATCGCAGTCGCTACGATGGTGCGATAGTTTTTGTCTTCGCAGATGCCCAGCAACAGTCGCTCGCCCTTGGTCGCTTCGGCCACGGGCACGAGCAAGTCGTTATCGAGATCGACCTGCCCCGGCCCAAACACGATCAGCGGCAGGCCCGTCGCGGCCAGCACCGCTTTCACAGCCGCCACGGCGGTCGCGGGGGTGTTGGGTGAACCATCGGCAGCGGTGAGGCTGAGGGTCAGTTGCAACACCTCTGCGCCTGCCGCTTCGGCCGCTTTCGCCCACGCTGCGGGATCGTTCGCCGCGTCGCCCCACACATCAAGCAATTGCGCTGACCAATCGTCCGGCTTGCGATCTTTGATCTCGATCGCGACGACGGGCTTGTACGGCGTGGCGGCTTCGAAGTGCATGAAGGGCAACGCCTTCTCGCCGCCGACCGTCACCACGCCCGATCGGGTTCCACCGTCGGCCGCGGTCGCGCCGAGGGTGATCGTCTTGACTGCTCCCGCCCACTTGTCCTTCGGAATTTCAATCGGCATGTGTCACTCCTGATTTGGAGATTGGAAGTTGGAGGTTAGAAGTTGGAGGTTGGAGGTTGGAGGCATACACCGTACTTCAGGGTACACTCCAATTTCCAATTTCCAACATCCAATCGCCACTCTCCAATCTCGAAGTTTATTTTTTGCGGCTGTCGGCGGCCCGCTTAGCCGCGTCGCGCCGTTCGATGAATTGTTGCAAGGGCGCTTTGCGCGCCGCCGCGATGCCCATGTCTTTGAGGTCGTCGTCGCTTTGCGCGGCGAGGTGGCGCATGAGATGTCGATAGGTAATCATCGCGGCCGGATAGGTGATGCCGCCGGCGTTGTGCATGAGGAAGAAGGCGCGCACGCGCTGATCGAGCATCATCTGTGCGGCGACGGGCAGCGGAATGTCGGGCGGCACTTGCGGCACGCCTTCGTGCATCATCTGCTCGACGGTGAGGGTGCGGGCGTCGTCGCGCTCATACGCTTTGATGATCTCATCGTGACTGACGATACCAATGGCATGGCCCTCGTCGCCGTCGAGGACGACCACGGCTTCCCAGTTTTTCTCCAGCATCAGCCGCACCAGATCGACGAGGAGCGTGGTCGGGGGACAGGTTGGCACGCCGACGGTCATCAGGTCGCGGACGAGTCTGCGTTCGGTAAGAGTGGTTTCTTCTGTCATTATTCACCGCTATGTCATTCTGAGGCGCATCTTTTTGCGCCGAAGAATCTCAATGTCTGGCCTACAGATTCCTCGCCGCAGAGCGGCTCGGAATGACATTCTATTCGTTGCCACCCGCCTCTACCTGCATCGCCGCTTCGAGTTGCGCCAGTTCTTCCTTCACGTGCTGCAACTGCAACTCACGGACGCTTTTGGCTTGGGTCCAGGCGGTCACGAAAGATTTGACCGGCACAATCACGACACACGTGCGCCACGTCCACCAACCGACGCTGACGCCAATCAGGCCGCACGATGCCACCCACCGAAAGCCGCTACCGAGCCACAGTCCAAATCCGGCCAGCACCAAAGCGATGAGCGCCACTGCGCCGCCGATCATGAACTTTGTGCCCTGCCCCGCTTGCAGATCGAATTCCCACGGGATGTGCCGGTTACTCCAATATTTCAACCGTTCCACGGCATCCGTAATGCCGTAATCCAATTTGAAGATTTCGTTTTGCAGCGCCCGCTGTGATTGGATCAGTGTCATCTGCCGGAGTTCGCGTTCGCTGGGGCGCGGCGCGTCGTAATACACATCCGTGATCGGGTTGGGCTCAGACTCGATCGGAACTTGCGGCTCGATCGGCTTGAGCGGTTCCGCCGCAGGCGTGTCTAGCGGTGTGGCTGCGGCTTGATCGCGCGCCTGTTGTTCGGCCCATTCCCGCTGTTGTCGCTCGTGCTTCGCATGGCGTTGAGCGGCCATCTGCTGGCGAATGCGCTGCTCGTATTCCGTCCGCCGCTGGGCCGAGGCCGCCCGCGCGGCTTCTTGGCGCGCATTCTCGGCGCGCCGTTGCGCCGCCATTTGTTCCTTGCGCTGACGGGCCAATTCGGCGCGATGTTCCGCTTCGGCCTGATACCGGGCTTCATCTTCAATGCGATGTTGTGCCGCGAGTGCAATCTGCCGCTGTCGATCGTACGCCGCGCGCCGGGCCGGATCACCAATGATGGCATACGCTTCATTGAGTTCCTGCATGCGCTGATGGGCGTCGGCCGAAGCATTCTTGTCGGGATGGTACTTAAACGCCAGACGCTTGTAGGCCGCCTGCACGACTTCTTGCTCGGCGGCCGGATCGACTTGCAGCAGTTGATACAGGTCGCGGTCGGTGTCCATCAAGTACGCTTTATCAGAATCGGTTTGTCCGTTGCTGTTTCGTTGCCTGGCATCGACCCTCACGCCGCCAGAAGCATGCGACATCTTCGACCCGGCGCTTTGCGCCACCCTCTCCCAATGGCTAGAGGGAACGCACTCCCTTCTCCCTTGAGGGAGAAGGTTAGGATGAGGGTGAAATCGTGTCCGCTTCTGTCCGTTTGTCCGTGTTAAAGTCCGTTGTGGGTTCCCCGCGCAGCCTACCAGCCCGCGTAATTCATTCACGCTTATGGTACAACCGCTCGCGCCAAAGACACGATCTGCGCAGCTAAGGTGACAAATGTAACGATGAAAGCAAATACGCCTTGGACAGCGATTGGCCACTCACGCACAGACTGAATTTTACTTTGGATTTCCATCACCTTTTCGAGACGCTGCACCATGTCAGACTCTTTGCTGGCTGTCATCATATTAAAATTTCGTACTACTTCTGCATTAATGAGTTCTAAATGCGATTGTTTCGCCTTCTGCATCAATATGTGGACTCGAAAAAAGGACCAGAAAAACATTGCTAGTGGATATGCTGCCAATACAGTGAGCCATGCTTGCATCTGTAGACTAAATCCATATGGCCCCTGCCAAATAGCAATTACCAGCAAAGCATACGCAACTGAAGTCAATAGAGAAGACCGCGCATACATGTTGAACAGTCTGGACAAAGCGGGATGCGGCAGTCTAAAAAAAGGCACATGCGGGTCCCTATGAGTAACGTCATTAAGAGTGATAAGCAAATCCAAAAGTATATATGCGGCTTGGGCTCCTATAACCATAAGAGTGAAAAAACCGCTTAATGCAATTACATTTAGCCCACCAGCTTTAAATGGCAATCCCGATAAGAAGACAGTAATTAACGTGAGCGTTAAAAATCCAATTACCAATAACTTGGCAGGTGTTGAGCGAAGCGTAAAAACCCGGCTTGTACGAGCGTCAAACCACCTCCGAAATTCTAGCTGATCGTCCCACAGAACTTCTGCTAAAGCGTTATAGGTATTTCGAAAATCGTAATACATAAACACTATAGAAGATGGTATTGATGCTGACATAGCGGCAAACGCCAATTGTGTCCAAACGAATTGTCGTTCGTAAAACAAGGAAACTACAATCATCCCAGCGAAGAAGATCCCTACGCCAAATAAAAACCAGAATAGCCAATAGGGTACTTTTCTAAACGGAATTATTCTTTCATATATTGGATGTGGCAAGTTTGATGTCATCTGCTTCCAAGCCTACACCGGTCTGTCCGGGATTGATTCTAATAATACCTATCAGACTACTTTCGTAAATCCCCTCTCCTGATGTTTCCCTCAGGAGAGGGGATTAAGGGGTGAGGCTAGAAAATCGGATCCATCGTCAGGGCCGGATGATTATGTTCTTCCATCCACGCCAGCAGTTCTTCCACCGTCGTCGCGCTCTTATCGTCGGCGATCTTGTCCAGCAAGTCCGGATCGCCTTCGCGGATACACACCGCCTTCAACTCGTCGGCCATCGATTCCTTCAAGGTGCTGCTCAACCACACGATGCGCTTGAAGCCGCCGTCCGCATAGATGAACTTGGGGCTGATCAGGTAATACTTGCCCACGCCCATCACGCCCGGCGTCTGCTGCCCGCCGCCGGCCACACCGGCCAGTGTGCTGAACGTCATACCC
>JAGOBP010000410.1 GCA_017999195.1 Thermoflexales bacterium | reverse complement strand
AGATTGTGGAAGTACGCGGCTGGCTGGACAGCCCGACTTTTCTGGACGGCATTGTGCTGGGGCAGGTCACGCCCGGCCCGATGGTGATTACGGCAACCTTCGTAGGCTATTTGCTGGCCGGGCCGCTGGGTGGAGTCATCGCGACGGTGGGTGTGTTCGCGCCGTCGTTTCTCATGGTGATCGGGTTGGCGCCGTATTTCGATCGGTTGCGGAGTTCGCGCCGATTCAATCAGGCCATTGGCGGCGTGTTGTGCTCATTCGTCGGGCTGTTGGTGATGGTGACTTTTCGGTTTGCGTGGAACGTGCCGTGGGATGTGCCGCGCGCCATGCTGGCGGGCGCGGCATTTATTGCCCTGCAGCGAAAGGTTGATATTCTGTGGGTGGTGGTGCTGGGAGCGATCGTTTCAATCATCGTCCTGTAGCGAGTCGATGTGTGGCGCTTTTGATGTCCCTTGCTGAGATCTTCAGCAGGGGACATTTTGTTTGGAAAATCTGATTTGTTGTTGTTCTGTGGCTTGACGGTTGTGATAATTTTCGCTAAGATTGCGCTACAAATTGTTAAATATAACTTTCTGTATCGCATTTTAACCTTGGAAGGAGACGATCATGAAGAATTTGAGTTGGTTGGTGCTAGTGGGATTTCTGCTGGCAAGTTGCGCCACCTCGACCGCGCCGGTGGCGGCCCCGACGGCTGCTGCACCTGAGGCCCCCGCAGCAGGCGAGGCGATCACTCTCAAGGTCTTTGCGCCATCGACGATGACGGATGCGGCCAAAGAGCTCGGGGCGACTTTTGAGCAGGCGAATCCGGGCGTGAAGGTGGCGATTGAGTTTGGGCATTCGCCCACGCAGCGTGTGCAGTTTACGCAGGGCGCGACCGGCGATGTCTTTATGACGGCCAGCCAGAAAGATATGAACGACGCCATCACCGACAAGACGGTTGTCACGGGCACGGCCAAAGTCTTTGCGACCAACCAACTGGTCGTCATTCTGCCGCCCAGCAACCCGGCCAAGATCGAGCAGCTCAGCGACCTGGCCAAATCGGGCGTTAAGTTGTTGCTGGCCGCCGTCGATGTCCCTGTGGGCAAGCTGACACAGGATGTCCTGGTTAAGATGGATCAGAAGCTGGGTGGCGGTTTCAAGGACGCCGTGTTGAAGAATGTCGTCTCCAACGAGCCGGGCGTCAAACCGATCGTGTCCAAGATCAAACTGGGCGAGGCCGATGCGGGGATCGTCTTTGTGTCTGATGCGGTCGCCGCGCCGGATCTGAAAACACTGGAAATTCCAGCCGATTTGAATATGATCGCCCGTTTCAACATTGGTCCGCTGGCGGCCGCACTGCAACCCGATCGCGCGGCGGCCTTTGTCGGCTTTGTGATGTCAGCCGATGGCCAAGCCATTCTGAAGAAGTGGGGCTTTGCAACGGCCAAGCCGTAAGGTTATGGGCGTTGCATTGACTTTGCGAATTGCCCGCCTGAACAATCGATGAGTTATCACACTCACATCCACCATCAGCGGCCGCTGTGGACGTTTCTAGCAGCAAGTGGTCTGGCAACAGCGTTGCTGGCCTTGCCGCTGATGGTGGTGGCCTGGCGCGGTTTGTCGGTGGGGTTTGCGTATTATCTGACCAACCCCACCGTTATCGCGGCCATTACGCTGAGTCTGTCCACCAGCTTGACCAGCGTGATCGTCACCCTGTTGTTGGGCACGCCGCTTGCCTACACGCTGGCGCGCTGGCGATTCCGCTACAAGGCCGCGATCGAGTTGGTGGTTGATCTACCGATCGTGCTGCCGCCGCTGGTCGCTGGCATCGGCCTGTTGTTGACGTTTGGCCGCAATGGCACGCTCGGCCCGGTACTGGATGCGTTGGGCATCCGGTTGCCGTTTACGACGGCGGCCGTCATCGTCGCGATGACGTTTGTGTCTGCCCCGCTGTTCATCCGCGCGACACGCCTGGGTTTTGCAGCCATTCAGCCCGAAATCATGGAAGCGGCCTATGTGGATGGCGCGACCGAGCGGCAACTGTTCTGGCACATCATGTTACCGCTCGCCAGTCGCGCCATGCTTAACGGCTTAATTCTGGCCTGGGCGCGGGCCTTTGGGGAATTCGGTGCAACTATCGTGTTTGCCGGTAACCTGGAGGGCAGCACCCAGACGATGCCGCTGGCCATCTTCATTGGCTTTGAAACCGATCTGGGCATCGCGCTGGGGCTGGCCCTGGTGTTGATGTTACTCTCGGCGGTGGTGCTGCTGATCCTGCGCCGCCTGGAATCTCATCCCGACCTGACGGTCTAGCGCTTGGGATTAAGATGTTTCTTTAAGTACAACCCCGTGTGCGATTGCTTATTCGCCGCGATTTGCTCCGGCGTACCCTCGGCGACCAGATAGCCACCCCGATCGCCACCCTCCGGCCCCAGATCGATCAGCCAATCCGACACCTTGATGATGTCCGGGTGATGTTCGATGATGACCAGACTGTTGCCCTGATCGACGAGGCGGTTCAACACCTCGATCAGCTTGTGGACATCCGCCGCGTGCAGACCCACCGACGGCTCGTCGAGGATGTACAGCGTGTGATCGGTGGCGCGCTTGCTCAGTTCCTTGCTCAACTTCACGCGCTGCGCTTCGCCGCCCGACATCGTGGGGGCGGGCTGGCCCAATCGGATGTAGCCCAAACCCACATCTTCCAGTGTTTTGAGTTTGCGCTGCAAGGGCGGAATATTTTCAAAGAAGATCAACGCTTCGCTGACCGTCATCGCCAGCACTTCCGCGATGTTCTTGTCCTTGTAGCGAATTTGCAGCGTCTCGCGATTGTAGCGCGCACCGTGGCAGACATCGCACAACACGTACATGTCGGCCATGAACTGCATCTCGATCTGGATTTCGCCTTGCCCCTCGCATGCCTCGCAGCGGCCGCCCTTCACGTTGAAGGAGAAACGTCCCGGCAAGTAACCGCGCACTTTCGATTCGGCCATTTCCGAAAAGAGATCACGGATGTCGTTGAAGAAACCCACGTACGTCGCCGGGTTCGATCGGGGCGTGCGGCCGATCGGGGTCTGATCGATGTTGATGATTTTGTCGATGTGCTGCACGCCTTCTAATCCGCCGACGCTGCCGGCTTTATCATGCGCGCCGTTGAGCAGCTGGGCTAATCGTTTGTAGAGCGTCTCCACGACGAGCGTGGACTTGCCCGAACCCGATACGCCCGTTACACACACGAACTTGCCTAACGGAATCGTGACGTCCAAATTCTTGAGGTTGTTTTCCGACGCGCCCTTAATGGTCAAGAACTGGCCGTTGCCTGTGCGCCGTTCCTTGGGGACTTCGATGCGCAATCGGCCGGAGAGATAACCGCCCGTGAGCGATGTTTTGTCTTTTAGGATTTGCTCGTATGTTCCTTCAAAGATGATGCGGCCGCCATGTTCGCCCGCACCCGGCCCCAGATCGACAATCCAGTCCGAGGCTTCCATCGTGTCTTCGTCGTGCTCCACCACGAGGACGCTGTTGCCCAGATCGCGCATCGATTGCAGTGTCTTGATCAGGCGGGCCTGATCGCGCGGGTGCAGACCGATGCTGGGTTCATCCAAGACGTACAGCACGCCCGTGAGACGCGAGCCGATTTGCGTTGCAAGACGAATGCGCTGCGCCTCGCCGCCCGACAGGGTGGCCGTGGTGCGATTGAGGGTAAGATAGTCCAGGCCGACATCGACCATGAATTGCAGGCGCGAGTTGACCTCTTTGAGAATTTGCTTGGCAATCGTCATCTGACGCGGCGTAAGCGGCGCAGTATCGGCGCGCGCGTTGCCATTGCGTTTGTTGTCGCGCAATGACTTCACCCAGTCCAACGCCTGAATAACCGGCATCGACGTGATGGCCTGAATATTCTGACCGCCGACGGTCACGGCCAGCACGGCGGGCTTGAGGCGTTTGCCCTGACAGGTGGGACAAGGCACTTGCGCCATGTAGCCTTCGATTTTGCTGCGAATATAATCGCTGGTTGATTCCAGATAGCGGCGGCGCAAGTTGTTGATGACGCCTTCAAACGTGGTGGAATAAATGCGCTGATCGCCGGTGCGATTCTGATAACGCACCGGAATCTTCTCGTCGCCGCTGCCGTACAGAATGACGTCGCGCTGCGCGGCCGAGAGCGATTTCCACGGCGCGTCCATATCGATCTTGAAATAGGCACACGTCGCGCGCAGCAGTTGAAAATAGTACGTGTCGTCGTTGTTGCGATTCTCGGTGTTCCATTCCATCGCCGCCAGCGCGCTGCCATTGAGCGACCGATCGCCGTTGGGCACGATGAGGTCGGGATCGATTTCGAGTTTTGTACCCAGGCCCTGACACGTCTCGCACGCGCCGTGCGGTGAGTTGAACGAGAACGTGCGTGGCTCGATTTCAGGTAACGACGTGCCATCATACGCACACGCAAAACGCTCGGAATACAGATGATCGATCGGTTCTTTGTCGGTGACATCGTTGATGAT
>JAGOBP010000409.1 GCA_017999195.1 Thermoflexales bacterium | reverse complement strand
GGTTGACACACCGCAACGCTCGGGCTTGAAACAAGTCCTGCCGCTGATCCTGTCGGGATTGGCTATTCTGGTCGGCGTGGCGCTGATCCTGCTGCCGAATGCGTCATCGCCAGGGGAGGCCAAGACGGCCAAGGCCGGGCAACTGCCCAAAGTGGGCGATATTCCGCTCGATTTTGAATTGAAGACGCTGACCGGCGAGACGATCAAGTTATCGTCGCTGCGTGGCTCACCGGTACTGATCAATTTTTGGGCGACGTGGTGCGGGCCGTGCAAAGAAGAAATGCCGCTGTTGGTGGAGCAATACAACTGGAACAAGGGCCGCGGTCTGCGCGTGTTGGCGATCGATTCGGTGGCGTTTGATAATCTCGATGACATTCGCAAGTATGTCGATCAATTCAAGATGACGTTCGATGTGGTGTTGGATGAGGATGACAAAGTCAGCCTCGATTGGGCGATCATGGGCTTGCCCAGTTCGATCTTCATCAAGCCCGATGGGACGGTGGCGGCTATCAAGGTTGGGCAGATGTCCAGCGCGCAGTTGAATGAGTATCTGCGCTTGATCTTGCCGACGGGGTGAAGTTGGATGTTAGAAATTGAAGATTGGATGTGAGAGGTTGGATGACGAATCCAGCCTCTTTGATTTAGATCAAGGGACAGGAGAATGCGATGAAACGAGTTGGACTGTTGATGATGATTGGTTTGATATTGGCCGCGTGTGCGCCCGCCGCCTCGAAACCGGCGGCTCCGCCAGCGAGTGCCCCCACAGTTGGTGCACCGACGAACGCGCCCGCTGTGGCTCAACCAGCGACCGAGGTGGTACCCGCCGAGGCCGCCAGTGCTGCGCCAACGGTCGTTCCAACCAGGAAACCCGTGAAGTCAGAATTAGAGGCGACTGATCCCGGCACTGTGCAGTTGGCGGCAGGCAAGCCGCAGTTTGTTGAGTTTTTCGCCTTCTGGTGAAGCACTTGCCGCGCTATGGCGCCCATCGTGCATGGGCTTGAGGCGGACTGGAGTGATCGCATCGTGTTTTCGTATCTGGATATCGACGACCCGAATACGCAGTCGTTCAAGACGGCGCTGAAGTATCGCGTGCAGCCGCACTACTTTTTGCTGGACGCGCAGGGCAACATCTTGAAACAGTGGCTGGGCAGCGTCAAGGCCGAAGAGTTCGTAGCGGCTTTCAACAGCGTGACGCAGTAAGTTGCAGCCATGATCCACGAAGTTCACGAGGAAGCCTTAAGACCTTCTTCGTGTCCTTCGTGGACCATCTTGTGTGAGCGACTATGAAAACCATTGGCTTGATCGGCGGCATGAGTTGGGAATCTTCGCTGGAATACTATCGGCTGATCAATGCGGGCGTAAAGGCGCGTCTGGGCGGTTTGCATTCCGCGAAGAGCGTGATGATCTCGGTGGACTTTGCCGAGATCGAAGCACTGCAACATACAGGCCGCTGGGCCGAGGCCGCGCAGATTTTGATCGAGGCGGCGCGCGGCCTGGAACGCGCCGGAGCGGACTGCGTGGTGATCTGCACCAACACGATGCACAAAGTGGCCGATGAAGTGCAGGCCAGTGTGCCACTGCCATTGATCCACATCGCGGATGCGACCGCCGAACAAGTGAAGGCAGCGGGCCTGACGCGCGTCGGCTTATTGGGCACACGTTTCACGATGGAAGAAGATTTCTACGTGGGGCGGCTGATTGAGAAATACGGCCTCGACGTGATCGTGCCGGAACCGATCGAGCGTGGCGACGTTCACCGCATCATCTATGACGAGTTGTGTTTGGGCCTCACGCGGACTGAATCCAAAGCGCGGTACATCGAGATCATGGCGCAGTTGATCGCACACGGCGCGCAGGGCATTATCTTGGGCTGCACCGAGATTGGCTTGCTGGTTCAGCAGGCCGACAGCCGTGTGCCGTTGTTCGATACGACGCGCCTGCATGCGGAAGCGGCGGTTGAATTTTCGTTGGTAAGTTAGCCGCACGAAACCGTGCCAGCCGTCAAATTCACTCTTGCTCTCTGAAGTCATTCGGGCGATAATTACCCCCATGTCCGATCAGCCTGAACCCCAACTGCCACCTCCACCGCCACCACCTGGCGGCGTAAGTGTTGCCGCCGACTCCGTGACCATCGGCGGCGATGTGGCCGGTCGCGACATCATCAAAACCACCACTATCGGCGATGATCTGATTCAGGGCGATGTCACCAATGTGACCAACGTTGGCATGTCGCCGCAAGCTGTGCAGCGGCTGATCATCACCGTGGGTTTGGTCGTTTTCGTCACGGCCGCGTGTTTCTTCGCCGGCGGTATCTTCGTCGGCGCGAATGTCTTCACGGCGTTGAACAAGCCGGTTAATTCCGGCACGGACGCGGCGGCCCGGTTCGAGCAGAAGATCGATGCGGTGGCGCAATTGCAGCCGGGTGAGGTCTATCAACTGCGCTTCACCGAAGACGAATTGAGTTCGTATTTGAAGTTTGTCCTTGGGCCGCAGATCGGCTTGAGCAATGCGCGGGCGCGTGTGCTGGGCGACGGGCAATTTGTGGTGTATGGCCGCTACGATGATCTGGGTGGTTTGCCCATCATGCTGGTGGGCAGTCCGCAGACGGGCGGCGATCAACTCTTCAATATCGCGCAATCTTCGGCGCAGATCGTGCCGCTGGATGGCGGGCAGGCAGACACGGTGTCACCGCTGGGCTGGGTGCCGATGCCGAATGCCGTGGTGCAGCCCTTAGTCGATCAGGCGTTGGCCTCGGCTCAACAGCGTTATACGTTCACCAACGTCTCGCCCGGCAAGCCGTCGGCCGGCGCCGGTTCAGATACCACGTGGACCGTCATCAACGTGCGGGCCAAATAACGAGACCCTATGACCGGGACATTGGCCTTAGTCGGAGCGGGTGAGTTTTTAGAGTCGATGTCGGCCGTTGATCGCTTGTTACTCGATCGCGCCGGTGGCCAAGCGGTGGCGATTGTGCCAACCGCCTCTGCACCCGATGGGCGCGCGGTGTTCGATCGGTGGTTGAAGCAGGGCGTCGAGCATTTCAATCGGCTGGGCGCAACGGCCACGGGCGTGCCCGCCTTCGATCGCGCCGGTTGCGACGACGAAGCCCATGCCGCGATTGTGCGTGAGGCGAATCTGGTGTATTTTTCGGGCGGCAAACCCGACTTTCTGTTTGACACGCTCACGGGCACGCGCCTGTGGGCCGCGGTGGAGCAGGTGCTCGATCGCGGCGGCGTGGTGGCCGGCTGCAGCGCCGGGGCGATGATCATGGGCGGGCATGTGCCCGACTTCGGTTCGCGTTTTGGCGTACCATCGGTCACGCGCTGGCAACCGGCCTTTGGCTTGATCCCCAATTCGATCATCGTGCCGCACTACAATGAATTTCCCGAGGTCCTGGTCAACCTGATGTTTGGCCGTCGTCCCGCGGGCACGTTCTTGATCGGCGTCGACGCGCATACGGCGCTCATCGGTTTGAACGGCACCTGGCAAGTGGGCGGCACGGGCCGCGTCAGCGTGCGGCAGGATGGCAACGTGCAACGCTACACGGCCGGGCAGGCCGTGAATCTCAATCGGAGTTGAAGCGTGGACTTAAGTTTTTTGCATGCTCGATTGGCCACCGCGATGGTGTTATTTGCCGTGCTGGCGGGCGTTTACGGTTTCTTTGAGTATTTTCGCAAGCAAGGCGTCAGTTCCAACTATTGGGGCATTGTCGTCGTGGGTAATTTGCTGGCCGGGGGGCAGGCCGTCATCGGGCTGGTGCTGGCCCTGGGCGGCGGCCAACCCGCGCGCGGCATCACGCATATTTTGTACGGCATCGTCGCGCTCAGTTGGATTGCGATGATCAATTTTGTCAGCGGTCAGGTCAACAAGGACAAGAACGCCCGGCGTGAAACGCTGATCGTTGCGTTGGTTTCGCTGTTTCAAGCGGGCATTGCCCTGCGCGCCATCACCACGGCCACAACACCGGGCGCCGGGTTCTAGGGTGCGAACATGACTGACGAAGCCCCTAAAATTCTGGTCGTCGATGACTCACCGCAGGTCTGCAAAGCCCTGGGCGACGTGCTGCGCGCCTCCGGCTATCAGTCGCGCACCGCGCCCAGCGCCGAACGCGCCCTGCAAATCATCGAGACCGATCATTTTGATCTGGTCATCACCGATCTAAAAATGTCGGGCATGAACGGCATGGAGTTGGCGAAGAAAGTCTTTGAACTGATGCCGGGTGTGCCCGTGGTGATCTTGACCGGCTTCGGCGATATGGACGCGGTGATTTCCGCGCTGCGATCGGGCGTGGCCGATTTCCTGAAGAAACCGTTTTCGATCGATGAAGTGCTGTCGGTGGTGAAACGCGAACTCGCCAAAGGGCAGGCCCGCCCGCCGACGGTCATCCCCACCGCGGCCCGATCGGCCGCTGCGCCCGAACGTCCGCCGCGCGTCTATATCTTCGGCCAACGCGATCTGGAACAGATCGATGTGGTGTTGTCCAAGT
>JAGOBP010000022.1 GCA_017999195.1 Thermoflexales bacterium | reverse complement strand
GTCATGATTGGCTCGAACAACTATCTGGGCCTGACCACGCATCCCAAAGTGCGCGAGGCCGCGCTGGAAGCCATTCGACGCTATGGCACGTCGTGCACCGGCTCACGCTTCCTCAATGGCACGATGAAACTGCACATGGAAGCCGAAGAGAAATTGGCGGCCTTCACGGGCAAAGAAGCGGCCGTGATGTTTTCCACCGGCATGCAGGCCAACCTGGGCGCAGTGTCCAGTTTGATCGGCAAAGATGATGTGGCCATCATCGACAAAGATGATCATGCCAGCATCGTCGATGGTGTACGCCTGGGCTTTGGCGAAATGAAGCGCTTTGTGCACAACGACATGGAGTCGCTGGAACGCCAGCTCAAGGCCGTGCCTGAAAAATCCGGCGCGCTGGTGGTGGTGGACGGCGTGTACAGCATGGGCGGCGATATTGCCCCGCTGCCGCAAATTGTGGAGTTGTGCCAGAAATACGGCGCGCGCATTTACTGCGACGATGCGCACTCGCTGGGTGTGCTGGGGCCGCAAGGACGCGGCACGGCCGCTCACTTTGGCCTGACCGACAAAGTCGATCTGATCATGGGCACGTTCAGCAAGTCGTTTGCGTCGCTGGGCGGCTTTGTGGCCGGCGATGCCGATGTGATGCAGTGGGTGCAGCACATGGCGCGCTCCAACCTGTTCTCAGCCTCGATTCCGCCGTCACAGGTGGCCGCGGCGATGGCCGCGCTGGAAATCATGGAATGCGAGCCGGAGCGCATCGAGCGCTTGTGGGCCGTAACGAAGAAGATGCGCGAAGGCTACAAATCGATGGGCTTTAACACTGGCCCCAGCGAAACGCCCGTCATCCCGATCATGATCGGCGACGAGACTAAGACCTTTATCGCGTGGAAGACGCTGTTTGAGGCGGGTATCTACACCAACGCCGTCATTCCGCCCGGAGTGCCGCCCAACAAGAGCCTGCTGCGCACTTCGTATATGGCCACACACACCGACGCGCAGATGGACTTTGTCCTCGACACGTTCTACAAGGTGGGCAAAGAGTTGGAGTTGATTTAGGGATCAGGGATTAGGGATTAGGGATCAGGAACGCCGCCTGTGTGCATATGCACAGGCGGCGTTTGAATTATCTGGGGTTCTGTAGCCCGATCCCTGATCCCCGATCAACCAATCACCCTCAACTCCCGATCGTACGTCGTCAGGCTCTCCGCGCCGTCATCCGTAATCAACACATCATCTTCGATGCGGACGCCACCGATGCCGGAAATGTAGATGCCGGGTTCAACCGTGAAGGTGTTGCCCGCGACGAGCGGCACATCATTCCCTTCGACGATGTACGGCGGCTCATGCCCCTGCAAGCCCAGGCCGTGCCCGGTTCGATGGGCGAAGTATTGCCCATAACCTGCATCAACGATGACCTGGCGCGTGGCCCGATCGATGTCCTGGCCTGTCGCGCCCGGTTTGGCCGCCGCGCGGCCTGCTGCATTGGCTCGCTTGACCAAGTTGTAAATGCGCTTGAATTCCGCCGATGGTTCACCCACGGCAAAAGTGCGCGTGATGTCGCTGTTGTAGCCATCCACGATGATACCGAAGTCCATGAGCAGCCCCTCGCCCGATTGGATCACGCGCTCGGTCGAGGTCAGATGCGGCAGCGCCGCATTCGGCCCCGATTGGATCAGCGGCTCAAACGCGATGCCTTCCGCGCCGCGCCGCATCAGCGCCATGAGTAATTCATTCGCCACTTGCCGCTCGGTCATGCCTGCGCGGATCACGCCCACCACATCGTCTAAAGCATCTTCGGTGATCTGGATCGCGTGCCGCATCGCGTCGATTTCCGATCGGTCTTTGATCATCCGCAAAGCGGCGATCAACTGATCGGCATCGTCGCACATCACGCCGGGCGCGGCCGCTTGCAGTAACTGCAACTCGCGCACGCGCATCGTCAGCGCTTCCACGCCGAGGTGCGCACCGCTCAAGCCCAGCGCTTCACTGGCGGCTTGAAACGCCTCCAGCGGATCTTGCCCGTCTACAAAAGTGAAGGCGCGCCACTCGATGGCACTGCGTTCGAGTTTGCTGGCTTCGAAGGCGGGCAGGATCAGCGCGGGCTGGCCGGTGCGCGGCAACAGCGCCAAAGTCGGTCGTTCTGATAAGTGAAAACTCAAGCCCGTGAAGTACTGCATATTGGGGCCGGGCATGATGGCGACGCAATCGAAGTGGTTGGCGGCGGCCAGTTGATTGAGTTGGGTGATGCGGGTTGTGGTCATGACGCTACTCCTGTTGGTAGGGACGTTTTACGCATTCGACATTACGCATTATAATCGCATCGAATCAATCGCGGAGGTGCGAGGTTATGGGCAAAATTCTAGCGTTCCTGGGCGGCGTGTTGAGCGGCGCCATCGTCGGCGCGGTGTCGGCGTTGTTGTTGACTCCGGCCAGCGGCACGGACCTAAAGCAACAAGCGCAGCAGCGTTACACCGATATGTTGGACGAAGGCCGCAAGGCCGGTGAAGCGCGTCGCGCCGAAGTCATTGCCGAATTTGAGGCGTTGAAGCGCGGCGAGTGACCCTCATCCCCAACCCTTCCCCCATCGCCAACCTGCGCGACAGGGGAAGGGGGACGGGCTACTTTTCCTCAGCCGACCAGTTGAAACCGGCGACCTCGGTGGTACGCAGGGCCATGGCGCTGACGACGACGACGGCGCGGCGTAACCGGCTCAGCGGCACGGTCCAGCGCGCGGTGTTGTCGGCGTTGATGGGCAGGCGTGAGACGGACGTTGTGCCGTCCTGGCCGAAGCTAATCAACTGCACTACGTAACTTTGCGGCACAAAATTGTTGGTGCGCAGCCAGCCCCCGCTTTGCCAGCCGCCGTCACCGGTTTCAAAATCGTCCGCGTAGTTGATCTCCGGCACACGCACATCGTCGATCGCCAGCCCCGGCAAATTCACGGCCAGATCGTTGATGACCTCGAAGCGCACCAGAACCTTCTTGCCTGCGTATGAACTGAGATCGACCGTTTCTTCAATCCACGTTGGTTGTTCGCCGCCGCCGCTGTTGCCCGTATACCCCCAGCCGTAATTCGCATTCACCGGATCAGAGTCGGTGGTTGATGGCGCTTGAATGATCTGCCAGCGTTGTCCGCCGTCTTCAGACACCGACAGATACGCATAATCCCAATCTTTTTCCAGCGCATACCACGCCCAGTATTTCAAGGTGATCTGTGACACGCCGCTCAGATCGAATTCGCGCGTCAGGGTCAGGTCGGTCACATCGCCGCGATTGCTCCACCAGAAATACTGGCCGCTGTGCGGTTCCGCGCCGATAAGCCGGGCCTTGGTCGATCCGGCAAAATCGATCGAGATGTCGCGTTGGCCCTTCAGTTCGATATAGTCGCCCGCGTATTGCGGCACGCTGCCGCGATCGGCATACGGGAAACGTCGGATCGTGTCCTGCGGTTCTACCGTGGCCCGATCGGTCTTGGCGTAACCATAGCGGCCGTTATCGATCGACGGATCATCCAGCGTCCGCGCGATCAACCAATCTGCCACCAGTTCGTTGGCGGTCTTGCCCGGATCGATCTTCTCCAGCACTTTATCTATACCGGCCAGGCCGTTGAGCGGCTCGGCGGCCAGGGCGCGCACGCCGTCATCACCGTAACGATCCCAGAAATACAGCATAAATGAGAAGGCCGTGCCGTAATTGGTGGAGTCGGCCACGCCACCGTCCGGCCAGGTGTTGAGTTGAATTTCCGGCGTCATGGCCGCCACGGCATCGGCTTCTGGATCATCGCCGTTCAGGAAGATCGCCAACTCGGACATGCCTTCGCTGATCCACGTATCTTCATTGGGATCGCGGCCAAACAAAATAAGATGCTGAAATTCGTGCGCAATCACCCCGTCGTAATAGGCGGTGCCGACAGCCTCCGGCCCGCCGGCCCCTTCGATGTCGATGTAGAGCAAATCTTTCTCGTTGGAATCCGAGCGGACTTGCGGCGTTTCTTGATCGACGCTGGAGAAGTAGCCGCCCGCCGAAGTGCCGGACGTATTGAGAATGTGAATGCGCGGATCACAATCGACGCCGGGACTGCGCTCTTCGCCAAACAACGAGCGATTGCGATCGTAAGTCTGATTGGTAAAAGTCTCGGCCGAGCGAATCAACGCTGCTCGATCGACAATCTCGGTCCACCGGTCGTCCAGCCACATATAGGCCCGATTGGTCTTGGCGACGAGCGAAGCCGTTACATCAAAGGTCTTCAGGCTGGCGTTATCAAAGACCTGGAACTGCTGTTGATCGCCTTCTTTTAGGTCCGGCTCGGCCGTGCAGGTTTTCTCGGGCGCGTCAGACGCCAGACCCTTGAAGCGGATGGCGAGTTCGCGCAGATCGCCGGGCGGAATGTCGGCGGTGGCGATGGCTTGCGCGGTCGCGCGATCAGCGTCCGAGACCGGCTCGCGGATCAGGCCGGCGGCATCGAGCACGGGTTGGCCGTTGGGCGCGGTGGGTTCATTGGGTTGGCGGGTTGCTGCCGGCTGGGGGCCGTTTGGCGTGGCCGAGGTTGGCGCGCGGGTCGGATCGGGATTGGGGTTGATCGGATTGACAGTGGTGCAGGCAGTGATTGCTAGGGTAACAATCATGAACAGCAGGGCTAAACGCATCACACGAGGTTTCAAGTTCTAATCTCCTTTGGCAAACGGTCGCTGCGCGATTATAACATTGTCACTGACGTTCCTGGTGAAAAAGAAACCGCCCCTGATTGGCGTTGAATCAGGGGCGGTGAAGTGCGCGGGGGTTAGCCGGTGCGGCCGGGACCCGATTGGCCGGAGGGCAACTGGAATTGGCGCTCGGCGGGCCGCGCGGTCAGGGTGACTTTCACCTCGCGCTGGCCGGTGGGGCCGTTGGCCGTGCCTTTGACGACGGTCAGGGTGATCTCGTCGCCGACTTGGCGGGCTTGCACCAACGCTCGCAGGGTGTTGGTTTCATCGACGGGTTTACCATCAACCGCGGTGACCACATCGCCGGGCATCAGGCCCGCGGCGGCCGCCGGACTGCGCGCGATGACCACGCGGACGATCGCGCCGCTAGTGCCGGTGATGCCTTCGGTGGCTTGAAGTTCGGGCGTGAGCGCTTCAAATTCGACGCCAAGATACGGACCACCTGTCGTTGGGGCCGTGTCCGGCACCGATTGACCATCGTTCCCGAACGGCAGTTGGAAGTCTGGTATTTGCGGATGCCCATCGGGTAACTGCGAGTCGAACTGCTGCACGGCGGGCCGTTCGACCAACGTCACTTTGACGTCGCGCGGATCGATCGGGCCGTTGGGCGTGCCCTTGGCAATCGTGAGTGTGATTTCGTCTCCCGACTTGAATTCGGCCACACGACTGCGCAGATCGGTTTGAGCGTTGATCGCTTGCCCGTTAATGGCCGTGATCACGTCGCCCGCTTTCAAGCCCGCTTTCGCGGCTGGCCCATCGGCCACGACGGTGCGAATCAGCGCGCCGGTGGTGCCCGTAATGCCTTCGCTGGCCGCGAGTTCGGGCGTGATCATCTGGAACTCAACGCCCAGATACGGCCCGCCCGCCGACATCAGGTTGGGCAGCGCTTGCCCAAAGGGCATGGCCTGTTGGCCGTTGGGCGCGACGGACTGCGGCGCGAGGGCGACCGTTTGCGCGCCTTCGGCCTTGCCCAGCCGATAGCCGAGCCAACCGCCGCCCGCCAGACCCATCCCCAGGACAACCAATACCAGCAGCACGATACCCACAACTTGTTTGCCGGAAAAACGTGTGTCAGACATAGGTGTTTACCTCCGTGAATTCAACCGAATTATGCCGCAGCCAGTTTAAGGATGCATGAGAGAAAATTGAAAAATCATTGAGACTTGGCCTGAAACGCAAAATCGCTCGGCCTTGCCTAAGGGCTGAGCGATTTGCGTAGGAGGAAGGAAGTTGATGATAGTATCCAGCTGGCGGCTTAAGGCCATATGAGGAGGAGTTGAGGGTTGCTTGAGAGATGCCCGCGAATGGGCGTCAACGCATGGCCTCGAATAAACAAATTAGCGATTCAGCGATCAGAAACACAAATCGCCCAGCCTTGCCTAAGGGCCGAGCGATCTGTGTAGGAGGAAGGAGGTTGTTGCTGATGATAGTATCCTCCCGGCGGCTTAACCTTACATGAAGACGAGTTGAGGGTTGATTGAGAATGTGGGACACGGATTGCACGGATAACACGGATTTTTGCACATCTTCCGTGTCAATCGGTGAAATCCGTGGTTTCCGTGTCCGATATTTCTAAGCCAATTCGCAGGCGATGAGCGACGCGACGCGCGCGTTGTTCTTGAGCAAGGCGATGTTGGTCTTCATGCTCTCGCCTTCAGACAGGTCGGCCACGTGCTGCAACAGGAAGGGCGTGATGGCCTTGCCGCGAATGCCCTGATCTTCCGCCATTTTTAGGGCGCGGATGATGATCGGCTCGATCTGTTCGTTGGGGATGGCCAGTTCTTCGGGAACCGGCAAACCGATGAGCACACCCCCTTCAAGGCCCAACGCCGTCTTCGCTCGGATGATCTGCGCCACCTCGGCCGCCGAATCGACGCGCACATCGACGGGCAGGCCGCTGCTGCGCGAGTAGAACGCCGGGAAGGTATCCGTGCCGAAGCCCAGCACGGGCACGCCGTGCGTCTCCAGATATTCCAGCGTCAACGGCAGATCGAGGATGGCCTTTGCGCCCGCACAGACCACGGTGACGGGCGTCTGCGCCAGTTCCAACAAGTCGGCAGACACATCGAAGGGGTGGCCGCGATGCACGCCGCCGATGCCGCCCGTGGCGAAGACTTGAATGCCCGCCTGTGCCGCCACCCACATCGTCGCCGCGACGGTCGTCGCACCGTGGCCGCGCTGCGCCACCACGATGGGCAAATCGCGGCGGCTGACCTTGCGGACATTATCCGTGTTCGCCAGTAACTCTAGTTCGTGTGCTTCCAGTCCGGCGTAAATTTCGCCGTTGAGAATGGCGATGGTGGCCGGGACGGCACCATTGTCACGCACCACGGCTTCCAGTTGGCGGGCTACTTCCAGGTTGACGGGGCGCGGCAGGCCGTGCGTGATCAAGGTCGATTCAAGCGCAACGACGGGCTGATGATTCGCCAGCGCGTTGCGGACTTCAGGTGAGAGATGAAGGGTAATTGGCATGATGATTGGAGAACTCCTTAGTTTATGGATGAGATGAATTTGCCCGCTGCATTTCTTCGATAGCGGAGATGGCCCTCGTCGTCAAATTCAAGTATGGGCAGATTGGATGGCATGGTCAGTGGGGAGGTGATTGACAATGACATCGGCCGCGCGGACAATGCGGCCATGGCGCGTGTAGCCGTTGCGAAGAACTTCGACGATGACCCCGTCGGGCAGATCAAACCGCTGGATTTGGCTGATGGGGGTATGACCGAGTTCCGATCGCCAGTGGGTTACGCCCAGCGTAATCGGGATAACGAACAAGCCCCAGCGCCGCTCCAGGTATTTTTCAAACTGGCTCTGAATGATTTTCAAATCGGCGGCCAGGGCCGGTTGGTGCGCTTGGGCATAGACGAAGGTATCGATACAAATCAGCAAATCCTCGTCAACTTTGTCTGACGTCGATTGCGGTGTCGGCGTGGCGGCCGGGCGCAGCGTTCCCGGCGATTCAGGTTCGGGCGACAGGACTGCTTCCACCACGCCATAGATCGGGGTGGCGGTTTCGTCCGCGCCGATGATGCGCACTTCGGCCTGAAAGTCCAGGTCGTTATCGACTTCCGTCCAGGTGCGGCCTGAACCGATGACGATGACATACTGTCCGGCCTTGTCCGATTGGCTTTGTTGCCGGACGAGCAGATAGTTTTTGGGGCCGGTTCCAGAATCGGCAACTTCAACCACGGTGTAAGTCTGGCCTGGCATTAAGTGCATGCCTTGCCCCATAGGCAAGGTCGGATCGAGCGGCGCGATCCGGTAACGCTGATCATCGACCCATAGATGCCCGGCGACAGCCTGACCACTGGGGGGCGATTGCGTATCGGTGATGATTGGCCGAAAGCGCACTTTCTGCAGTTTGCCTGGCCATAACTCGGCCGTTGGTTCTGGCAGCGGGCTGGCGGTGCGCGCAGGCGCGGTTTCGGGCGGCTCTTCCAGCGAGGGGTGAGGACTGGGGGTCAGTGAGATTTTTTTACGGGTATCGGCAATGCCCTCGCGGAGTTCCAGATAACCCTTTTCTTTGACTTTAATGTTGCGGCGATGCCACTTCTCGGCCAGTTTTTCGCACAACTCATCGGCTTCGCGCAGGTGTTTCAGCATCAACCGGAATTGCTCGTCATCGTGGCACAGACTGGCACAGATCAGCTGCCCCAGCATCAGATGATGCAGATCGTTTTTCAGCCACTTGAGGGCGGTATCGCCATCCACGCGGGCCTGATCGAGTTCGCGCTTATCCGTCAAGCGATGGCGCACAACGGCTTGATACAGAAAGGCAATGCCGGTGGTAGACGCATGGCGGATGCGAACGGCAACGTCGAGCGTGACTTGCATCAGCCGGAGGGCGTCACCCGGGCTTCGCCGACTCAACAGTTCGGCGCGTTGGCAATCGGCCAGAATGCCGGAATCGAGTTCGGCGGTCTGGATTTGGCTCAGCAGAAAGGGAATCGAGAGCGGATCGGGTGTCATGGCATACGCCTGATTTGGCGAGTGGTCGAATGGGTATCCAGTGCCTTGCGCAGCTGGTCAAGCAGCGTATTGAATTCTTTCTCGCTGGTCATGCGGTTGGCGGCGTTGCGCAGGGTACGGTGATGGGTTGATGTTGGCTCAGTGCGTTGCCGACTTCGGGTGAGAGGTGGAGGGAGATGGGCATTGTGATAGAAAGTGTCCTTGTTTAGGGATGAATTTTGCCGTCCGGCATGATTGCGCCCGAGAGGCTTTTGGCGGAATCGAGTTGGGCTTGGGTGAGATGTTGTGCATTGCGAAGATTGGCACGAGAGAAGTCAGCGCCGGACAAGTTAGCATCATGAAGGTCCGCATTTTGTAAATTAGCTTCTCTTAGAATAGTGTGTGACAAATTGGCACGTGTTAAGTTCACAGACGATAGTTTGGCATTAGTTAAGTTTGCATCAGAGAGATCAGCATCCTGCAGTTGTGCTCCGCGGAGATCTGCCCCGCCGAGATAGGCATATTTGAAAACTGCGCCTTCTAATTGGGCCGCACTCAAATTGGTTCCTTCAAGGTTAGCTTGCTTAAATGAAACCTTTTGACCTTTCACGTTGCTCAAATTAGCATGCGGCAGATGCGCGCGGACAAAACTTCTAGCAGTGAGATCACTCTTGGAGAAGTCTTGCCGGCTGAAATCCTCAATGGATTCGGGCAGGGAAAAAGAATGGAGGGTAGGCGTTTTTTTTGTTTCGTCGTCCAGCGGAAGCGGTGTCTGAGATGTAATCTTTGCCTTGAGGTATTCAGTCACTAACGGCAACGATTCTCTAATGAAATCGTCTATCAGAGGCAGATCATTCTTGGCAATATGCTGTTTAATTGGATCTTTTGCAATGGCTGTCGCTGCATCTCTAATTGATGCGCCGATAACGGAAGCTGTTAGATATTTTAATAAAGCTTCTTGAGCTGGGTCCAATGAGGAATTCTTGGAGAGTTGTTGTGTCAAATTAAGAATGAGGTTACTAATATACTTGTCATTGCCAGTGATATCTCCGTCAACGTGAATTTGTTTCGCTTCAACGTCGACGCCGCCGGATCGTGGAGATGTATTATTCTTTTGTGCAGCGACTTCGCCCGCTTGGACAGACTGAGACGCTTGTTGAGTTGGCGGATTAGCCCGCTCCCATAAACTGAGCGGAATCGGATCGAGTCTAGTCTGGGCATCCTTGGTTGCACCAACAAGAATAGTATCGGGGAACCTTGCTCCGGTAAAATCCGCTCCTTCCAAGCGTGCGTTACTTAGGTCCGTGTCTGAAAAGATTGCCCCTTGCATTTGTGCTTCGCGTAAATCGGCATCGCGCAAATCTACGCCCTTAAAGACGGTTTCTCGCCCATTTGTCTGGAAGAGCTTGGCCTGTCGCAGATTAGAATTAGTTAACTGTGCATCGGTCAAGTCGGCAAACCGCAGATCGGCCGAATTCAAATTCACGCCATCAAATTTGGCACCTTTTAGAATAGCGCTAAACAAATCTGCTCTCCCGAGATCAACCCGCTCAATGCGTGATTCAGTCAAGTTTGCTTGTCTAAAACTGATTCCTGCTAACATTAGATCTGTAAGCGTTACCTTGCCAAAGTTTACCTGAATAAATGAGGGAACTTTCCCAGATTCTCTTCCGGCAAGGATCAGCTGAAAAATATGTTGGGTAACTTTATAGCGCTCAACAGCCTCGCCGTTTATTGCCACTATATCAGCCGTAGCCGGAGTCTGCTGATCATCGTCTGCTTCACAAGAGGGCAGACTTTCAGAAGTTTGGGGCGCGTCATTTTGTGGATCGGGGGCTAAACTAGATTGATCCTCACCTTGCGCATTGGTCTGCTGGATTGGATCTGAAGGTGGATTATTGATTCGCCTTGCAATAGCAGTCGCGGCGTCTCTAATCGAATCACCAATAACAGAAGCCGTTAGATACTTCAGCAAAGCTTCCTCAGTTAGATCTGATGAAGAATTTTTCGCTAGTTGTTGTGTCAAATTAAGAATGAATTTGTCTCGACCGCTAACGTCTCCTTTAACATGAATTTGCTCTCCTTCAAGATTTGCGCCCCCAGAGCGAGAGGATGTGCTGGTCGTTGGCTCACTCCTCGCGGCAGCGTGCCCAGACTGAGGCACTTGGGGGATTGGTAAATTGGCCAATTCCCATAAATTTAGTGGAAAAGGATCGAATTTGGTGTAGTCGTCTTTAGTCGCTCCAACAAAGGCCGTGTTGGGGAACGTGGCTCCAGTAAAATCAGCCCCTTCCAGATGTGCGTTGCTTAAGTCTGTGTCTGAAAAGATTGCCCCTTGCATTTGTGCTTCGCGTAAATCAGCATCGCGCAAATTCACACCACTAAAGATCGCTCTTCGCCCATTGGCCTGGAAGAGTTTGGCCTGTCTTAGCTTTGAGTTGGTTAGCTTTGCATCACTCAAATCGGCCAGCCGCAGGTCGGACGAATCTAGGTCAACGGCATTGAGTGTGACGCTCTTTAGAACGGCCCCAAACAAGTCTGCCTCTGTGAAGTCAACCCGTTCGATGTGCGATTCAGTCAAGTTTGCTTGTCTAAAGCTGATTCCTGCTAACATTAAGTCTGTAAGCGTTACCTTGCCAAAGTTTACCTGAATAAATGAGGAAACTTTCCCAGATTCTCTTCCGGCAAGGATCAACTGAAAAATATGTTGTGTAACTTTATGGCGCTCAACGACCTCGTCATTAATCGTCACTGTATCAGCCGTAATCTGCTGACCGCCGTCTGTTTCACTGGAGGGTAGACTTTCAGAAGTCTGGGGCGCGTCATTTTGTGGACCGGGGGCTAAACTAGATTGATCCTCACCTTGCGCATTGGTCTGCTGGATTGGATCTGAAGGTGGATTATTGATTTGCCCTACAATAATTGTCGCTGCATCCCCACTTGGACTTTCGGTGGGCGACGGCACATTATTTGGGGAAATGGGCGGTAAGTTAGCTTGATTTTCACCGTCTGCTGATGTCATAAATTTGTTACTCTTGATGTTTTGCCTAACAGGCCGATGCACAGATTTGTATCAGGCTGTAACCGGAGTCAAGATTGCTTCAACGATACCAATAATCCGGGGCGACGGCTCAGTGTGAGCGCTACTACCAGTAGTGCTCCATGAGCGATCGGCACCTATCACATGAATTAAAGTGTAAGGGGCGTTGGATTCAGCATCGTCTATCCATACCTTGTGTTGAATATCGTCCGCGACAACAATCTGTTGAAGAGATTGCTCTAACCAATCTTGACAACGCACTAAGACGCGTCGACGGGGCTGGACTTGTGTCTCATAAGCAGCGTATTGCTGACCAACCTGTATCCGCACAGAGCCACTGTCATCTTTAGGGTTGGCGGATTCAACTCGATAGAGCTTGCCATTCAACGACAGTTGGAACGCATCAACGAAATCTATCTTGGCGTCACCGAATACTGGCAAGATTTCAATTTTTGTAGACTCCGGCACTGGCCACACAAGCTGAGTGGGAATGGTCAATTTTATTCTCTGGCCTCCCAACCCTGTTGTCTTGGGTGGTTCAGGTGTGCTCGCTGAGGCTTGAGACACAGGCCGTGAATCGGAAATGACGCTGCCAATAGACTCTGATTTGATGGTGATAAGTGATTCATTTAGCTGTTCCACCAATGAAAGCACTTCGGCCCGTAAGTTTTCATAGCCTTCCGTTTCTAGTTTCTTTCCACGTTCTAGTGCTTCTTTGCCCAGCTGTTTTAGTGTATTGGCTGCTTTCCCTAAGTAATCAAGCGCAGTGACAATGCTCCTTGCTTGATTCAGCCCCAGTGCGGTCTGAGCGCAGACAGCTTCAGCCAGTGCGCGGTTGTGCGGATACAATGCAAGTTCTCTAATGGCATGTGTGCAATCCTGAAATGCCATCTGCCGTTGCTCGTTTTTTTCAGTCTCAAAGCGTACTGCACCCAGATACAGCAATGCAATGCCGTGTATCTCGGCTTTGTGTCGTGCTAAGTAAACCGCTTTTTCGGCCGCACGAATGGCTTCGGCATGATGATGCCGTCGGCTCAACCACATAGCGTCGACGGCAAGGTCCAAGGCCTTCTCCATTTGGTCTATTTGATCGCTCGCCATTTTCGGCAGATCTTTTTTGAGCCGATTTAGTAGATTTAGGATTGATAGGTTGTCGTCCATATTGCGCCGCTCCAGCGACACTGTTATGACATAAGCAGATCAACATTGGGTGGTGTGTCGTTCGAGTCTTTACTTTGATTTTGCATCAATGCTTCCAGCGTATCAATAAAGCGCAACACGATCACTTCGCGTGACACATCTTCCGTTGGATTCTCGCCTGTCGCAATCCTAAAGCCCTCCGTCAGCGCCTGAATCATATTGGCCTGCGCCTCAGCGCGCGCCTCTTCAGTCAATTGCATCTTCTTCGCTGCGCCTTGCGCGACGAGCACCGTCGCGCGGCGATTCCACTCCGCCTTCCAGTTCAATAGCATCTGATCGCCCACCAGTGCCTTGTGTTCCTTCAGCAGATCGACCGTGCCCATCGTCATATCGATCACGTCGATGCCCATCGGCTCAGCCCCTTTGCGGGCTGTCTCCAGGCCAATCTTCGGCACTTCGCGCAATGGGTGCTCCGCGCTATCAGGCGCGAGGATTTCATCGAGCCGCATCTCCACCAACTGATCCGAAATATCGCCAGCCCGGACGCCCGTAAACGACGCGGCCCAATCGGGTGCGCGATCGGGCGAAGCCACCGCCGTCTCATAGACCGCGCGCCGCACGGCCTCGCGCGAAAAAGGATGTTCCCGGCTGGCTTCCAGCAGGGCGGGGTTAACGTGCAGCCCCAGTTTTTGTTTTAAGCGCGTCGTCAGGCTCAGGGCCGGTGGCGGAATGTGTTCGGCGTCGCCGGGCATTAAGCGGTCGGTAATGCGGAAGGCTAGATCGACGTCCACTTCCACCGGAATGCCGTCTTTCGTCATGACTTTTTCGTGCGCCGTGCGATGTTGGGTATGCAGATCGATCGCACCACGTACTCGCTCGTGCGGTAACAGGAAGGTGATGCCTGGCCCTATGACGCGCGAGAAGCCGCCGCCGCGCTCGATCACAGCTGCGCTCGAATCGGCCACGGTCAGCGAAGCCGGTCCACCAATGACTTCGGTGGCTACTGTCTCTGGGTCATGCTCGAGCTTGCCCTCAGACAAACTAATCACCGGTGTTCGAATGCCGAACAACATCGACACGATATGCCGTGAACTGCTGGCTGGCCGCTTCAAGCCATATAGTGCATTCATAAAGTCCACGGCTCGCCACATGACAAAGATCACCGCTAGCAGCGCGGGCAGCGCGTAGAATACTAGCGAGGCGGCTGTCCGAAGTGCGCCAAACGGATCGAGGCGCGGCGGGTTGGCGGCAAATTGTGTTGGCGGCGCATCGGGTGTGTAGACCTGAATCTGGCGCACCATCACTGGCCCGAACGGCTGATTGTTTGCGGCGAATAGCTGCCATTCGGTGACGTAGATGCCGGCTTGCGCGGGTGCCGTCAACGCAACCGTCGCCTGAACACTGCCCAGGCCAGACAGCGCAGGCGGCAGTAACGGATCGGCAACCGGTGAGCCGACTGAATAGGCGCTGACTGCCCCTTGCACTGCGTCGTTGCGGCGCACCAGTTTGGCGCCAGTCCAAGTCTCACATGAACCGGTATTAGCAAAGCGCCACGCGATCACAAACTCCTGATTGACAGGGACTTGATCGGCTATCGGCGGCGGCGCGGCTTCGACGGCATTGTAGGCACAGCGTTGCGCAGGATCGTAATAGGTTGGCACAATCGAGGCTGACCAACTGGTGCCGACGATGGCCAGCGCTACAAGACCGAACACGAAACCGATCAGCCGCAGCCGCGCGAACAAGCGCGGATGATGCACGATCCAATCGGCTACGTGATGGCGGCGGGACTTGGCCTGGGTGCTCATGACTTGCTCCCCGGTTGCTCGGGTGCCAACATCTGCCGCAGTTGTTGCAGGATCTTCAGCGAATCCAGCGTCAGCAGCGCGCGCGTGGTGGGATCTTTCGCCATCTTTTCCATGGCTTCCAGGAAGCGCAGCGTGATGAGATCGTGATTGCCGGTGCCGCTGGCCTGCGCCTCTTTCAACGCATCGTTGATGCGCGCCGTCATTTCACCCTGCACTTGCGCGCGCGCCATCTCGCGGGTGCGAATGGCTTCTGCTTCAGCGCGGCCTTCGATTTCATCGGTGCGTCGCCGCCACTCGTTCTTCCATGACTCGATACGCTGGCGCTGCACGTCTGATGACGGCCACATTAAGGGCACGGCCATAAAGCGCACGTCCAAGCCGGATGGGCGATTGAACTCATCGCCGACATCCAACCGCTGCCGGACGAAGTCGACCAGTTCGTTGCGAATAGCAAAGCGCGGATGTTTAGGCTGGCCTAGCGGCGCGGTCAAATAGTCCAGCGTATAACGCGCGATGATTTGTCGCAACTGCGGCACGGCTACGGTCAGGATGCCGTCGGCCCAGCCGGTGCGTTGTGGTTTGTCGTCTTTGCGCAGCGTGCGCCGCGCGTTCAGCGCCTGCCACATGGGGTGCGTATGCCAGATGAAGGGCGGCGGCCAGCGCATCGGTTCTTTGACCAGATCGCGCATGCGGCGCGATTTGACACGCTTCAGCGAAAAGAAAGCGATGACTTTGGCGTCCACCGTCATGCCGTCGTTGGTCGTGGCTGGAAACGGCGGCAGTGTCAGCCGGATTTGCGGACGCAGATCGATGATCGTGTCGATCTCTTCGTTCCACTCGGTGAAGATGACGCCCGATGGCGATTGGTCGCGTTCTGTGCCTGACCCAACGATGCGTGAAATGCCCGTGGTGGTCCGCAGCACAATCACGCTGGTGCTGTCGGTGACAATGACCCCGCGCCCAGATGCCTCGCGTTCCTCGTCAGGCTTGCCATTGGGCTTGCCTTTTGGGGGGGTAACACTGGCGGCCGCAACCACTTTGCCGTCGCGCACCACTGACATGGGGATTCGTCCATTGAACAGATATCTGCCGAACAGTCGGTACGCACCATTGTATTCAGCGCGGGTATTGGCAATGGGTAACAGCTTGGGGGCCAGCACGAGAAACGTGACGCCGCCTGCGAGCAGGGCCGTGAGCGCGATCCAGATTAAGTCGAAGCTGGGGCGAGCGTTCAGCACCACACAGCTAAACAGGGACAGCAGTGCCAGGGCAGCCAGCCAACCAGGGGATAACTTTTGCAGACGACGGCGCAGGTTCTTCATAAGTTAATCCGCAATATGGACGCGCATTTCGCTAAGGAAATATAGCATAAACGTGAGGCAAGTCAATTATACTCGTGTCCGCCGATTGGACTTTGGTCTGAGACCACGGTGTGTCACGCCCGACCTTAGTCGTGTCTTCCGGTTGAGGGCATATCCTTTGCGCACTTGCCTCGACTCTAAGGGCAACCTATTCCCAAGCGGAGGATTGAAATGACTCAGAAAATGAAGTTCGGATTGGTGTTGAGTGTAGTGTTGATGTTGGCAGCGACGGCGACGGCGGCCTTTGCCATGCCGATCGGTGATGAAGGCGTGCGGGTGCCGGCGGCCCGATCGGTGGTGCGCGCGAACGCGGCTCCCCAGATCGAAGCCGCGCGCCCCGTTGCCCCGCAAGCGATGGTGGTCATCCCGCAAGTTGCCACTGTGACGGTATACGCCGGGCCGGATGTTGTGGCGGCCGTTCAGCCGGAAGATCGATCGGGCGCGGTTGAAACCGAAAAGATCGAAGTTCCGCATGTCGAGTCGGAATCGAACGATGTGTCCAATCAATTGATCACGCCTGTCAGCAATGACGCCGCGTTCCGGTTGGCGGAAATTGAGCACGGCCCGGAAGTGGAATTCAAGGGCACGGTTGAATCGATGACGGGCGTCAGCCCCACGTTGACGCTGATGGTGAGCGGCCGTCTCGTCACCACCACAGCGCAGACCGCCTTCCTGAACGCGATTGCGGTGGGCGACTTTGTAGAAGTGGACGGTTTCCTGCAAGCCGATCAATCGGTGTGGGCCAAGAAGATCAAGCTGGAAGACAACCCGCTGGTTGAACTGGAAGTGGAATTCCGCGGCAGTATTGCGGTGTTGCCCGCCGACGCGAACTGGCTGGGTGAGTGGGTGGTGGCTGGTTACACCGTGACCGTGGATGCCAACACCAA
>JAGOBP010000408.1 GCA_017999195.1 Thermoflexales bacterium | reverse complement strand
CAGTTGCTTCCCTTGACACTTGATCGGGCCAATCGCCGCACGCGTTGCCCCGCCAGCAATTTGAGTAGCCGTCGCACAATCGACGGCGATGCCAGCAGGCGCGGCTTTGATCGAATGGCTTGCCATAGATAATGCCGCGCCAACGGCCAGCGTCCGGCTTGATCGCTCAACATCGCCAGCGCCAGATAGGCTTGACTGTAGGCTATGCGTCGATGTGCGCTTAACGCCGCGACCTGCAAAAATAGGTCATTCAGCCACGTCAACAGGGCACGCCCATTGGCCTCAACATCCAGCAGGGCGGCCTCGCCGCGAAAGCCTTTGCCCTGATCGCCGCAGGCCAGTTCATAATACGTGTCCAGTTGATCGAGCAGCGGCGGCCACGTGATCATCGCTTGATTTAACAGCGACCACGTTGCTTCAGTCTGATGCTGTTGCAAATGTTCGAGCGCGCTGACACGATACGCATAACCGTACATCTCGCGTTTTTCAGCGGACCACGCCGCCGGATCACCGCTGGCTGCGCCGACGTGTTTGGCAATGACGGCCAATCGATTCGCCAGCATGCGCGGCGCATTGGTCGACATGCTGCCGGGATACACGCGATAGCGCACCAGCGGTTGCGGTAGGCCGCGCATCGGATGGCGCTGCGCGATACGCAGCCACACGTCCCAATCTTCCAGGCTGGTCAGCGTTGTATCAAACAAACCGGCTTCACGCACACAATCGATCCGGGCGACCACCGACACCGGCGGAAAGAAGCCGCCCTGACGCAACTTTTGTTGAAACGCCTCGCCCGCTAAAGGTTGAGCGTCACCATGCGGCAAAACGTTGCCCGCTTGATCGATAAATACAGTGGCGGTCTGAACGGCCCCCAACGCCCGATCGGCCTTCAACGCTCCAACGCACGTTTGCAAAAATTCCGGCGTCAACTCATCATCGGAATCCAGGCAGGCCAGGAATTCGCCCTGCGCCGCGCGCACGCCGGTATTGCGCGCCCCCGATAGGCCCTGATTCGCCTGAAAAATATAGCGAATCCGCGCGTCGTTGAAACTGGCCGCCACGTCGCGGGTATTGTCGGTCGAACCATCATCAACGACGATGGCCTCCCACTCGGTCAACGTCTGGGCCAGCACACTGCGTAACGCATACGCCAAATAGTGCGCCTGATTGTAAGCGGGAATGATGATGCTGACGACAGGCATCATCGGCGAGCCTTTTGCTGGCGCACAACAGCCACCACCACCAGCAACACACCTACCGCCAAAATCGGCAAGATCACGGGTTGCAGCGGGTCGTTTACTTCGGGTTCGCTGCGATTGAGATTTTCCAGCGCCGCCGCCGATACCACCGGCATCGCGCTATTGCCCGCTGTCGCGCCTGCATTCGCGCTGATCGTCGGCGTGGGCTGTGGCGTCGGGGTCGGCATCGGCTTGCGATCGAGATGGGGGGCGTTGACCAATCGGGTGGAGTACCACGTTTTATTGTCGCCGGTTCGATCGTAAAACGCGACATGTAGTTGATTGCCCTGACACGCCATGATCGATTGACCGTGCGGATCGATGTAACGCGTATCGATCTGCTCGGGTGTGCCCCATTCTGCGCCATCCCACGCCGCCGAGAAAACGCCATCGGCCACGGCGGTGACCACGTGTAGCACGCCCGCGCTGTCTTGGGTCAGGAAGTTGCGCCCGCCAAACGCGGCCGCCAGGGGCATGATCTCGATCGGGCCGCGCCACGTCACGCCGCCATCCGTTGACCACGCGTGCATGCGGCGCGGATCGTGCCACGTCAAATGCACTTCGTCATCGCCAAAAGCAAACGGCGAAATCCACGCGACGCCTTGAAACGTCGTGCCCAACGTTTGCACTTGTTTATAGGCACTCCATGTCGTGCCGCCGTCCGCCGATTGCACGTAGCCCACTTCCGAGTACACGCCGTAATCGTTGGAGTTGATCGACATGCCGACGTGCAGACGATTGCGCCCGTCTATGGCAATTTCAGGGCGAATGATCGACGGCACAGCCGTTGCGCCGGTGTACGCGCTGACCGGCTCGGACCATGTCAGGCCGCTGTCGTCGGACTGGATGTGATACACGGTATGCTCGATGCCGCTGGCATCGGTTGCGCCATACACGATGTGTACCAGGCCGCGCGAATCGGCCTGAATGGCCGCCCAATCGACCGCGTTGGCCAGCGTCAGCGGCAGTTCCCAACTACGCGGATTAGCGGAGTCGCGCAGCGCGGCGCGCGTGTAGATCAAGTCGCCGCTGAGATAGCGATTCAGCCAGATGGCGTGCAGGCTGTCGTCGCGATTGTTGATCGTCGCGCCCAGGCCAAAGGCCACTTCGTCGGCTGTGGCGATGACGTCGCGCGGCACAGACCAGCTGCCCTCGACATCATTGCGGTACAAAATGGCCGCGCCCGACAACGACTGCTCGGCCACCAGCATATACGCGTCCTGATATTGATCGCACAGCAGCACGGTAAAACTGCCGTTATCTGCGCCCGAGCCAGCGATGGCATCGACGGGGCGGCTCCATTGCGAAGCGACCTGCTGTGCGAGACCGCTGAGCGGTGCGATCAACATCGCCAGCAGCGCCACGCCGATGAAGATACTGCGCTTGATGATCGATGGCGCGTTCACGATTTTAAGCCCTTAAGCCAGGTCACGGCCCGCGGCCCGATGACGGCCTGCACCCCGATCGAGAGCACGCCGCGATTGCGCGTGACGCTGGGCTGCAGGCGCAACGCGCGTCCCACGTGCCGCCGCACTTGATCGCGCTGGCCTTGCGCGTGATGGATAAACGCCTGCGTCACGTGATACTTGGCCAGCGCCGACGCCGTCAACTGCGGCGCGATGGCCTGAAAGACCGCGCGCAAAAATTCTTCGCAACGCGCTTCGGTCCAACCGGCAGGCGCGAGCAAATACAGTGTGTGCGAGACCACCGCTTCCAGCAAGGCTTCATCGGACGGCGCGGGCAGGGGTGTGCCCAAAAATTCGGCTGCCTGCTTCAACCGCGTGCGTCCCGCCTCGATGTCGCCGCCTGCGATACCGTCCAGCCCTGCGCGTAAATACATGTTTGCCAAAGAACGCTGCTTGAGCGTTGGATCAATCGCCGGGATGTTCGCGGCCACGGTGTCGATCACGGCCACGTTATGCTTCAAAATGATGTCGGCTTTGCTGGAGATACTGACGTTTTGTCCGTGAACGCGATACGCGCATGACGGCTCGGCCAGAAACCCGATCGGATATTGCGCGGCAATGCGAATCCACAATTCCCAATCGCTGAACACCAAGTTCTCGTCAAATGCGCCCAATTCGGCAAACAACCGCGTGGGCATCATCGCCGTGGAGGCCACGACCGGATTGGAAATCACCATCGCCGCGAGAGGTTGGGTATCAATCGCGTCGTGGACGTTGGACACGGGAAACAGTGTGCCGTTCGCATCCAGCGTCAACGCCGAAGTGTGCAGCATCCCCACTTCAGGATGCTCGTCGAAGAAGCGCACTTGCGTCGCCAATTTCTCGGGAAACCAGTAATCATCCGAACCCAGCCACGCAAAGAGGCGGCCCTGCGCCAGACTCACGGCCAGGTTGCACGACACCGAGATGCCGCGATTGGCGTGATTCTCGTGCCACACATAGCGAATCTTATCGGGATAGCGCTGTTGATAATCGCTCAACACTTTATGGCTGTTATCTTTCGAGCCATCATCGACGATGATCAATTCGAAGTCTTGATATGTTTGCGTCAAGACGCTGTCGATGGTTTGCGGCAGATAGCGCGCATGATTGTAAGAGCAGATGCAAATGCTGACCGTTGGCTGATCGGACATACAAACCTCACTCACGCCAAGCCGCAAAGTCGCAAAGATTTTTAGGATTCTTTGCCTCTTTGCGGCTTGGCGTGAGGCAGTTATTGTGCGGTTGCAAACTTCGTGATTTCGTCGATGACGATCTCGGCGGCGCTGGTGCTCAAATGCGGCCCCATCGGCAAGCTCAACACCGATTGAGCCAGCTGTTCCGCCAACGGGAATTGCCCTGCGCGCCAACCCGCGTCCTGATAGGCTTCGGACAGATGCGGCGGCACGGGATAATGAATCAGCGTGCCGATCTCGGCGGCGTGCAAGTGCTGTTGCAAATCGTGGCGCAGCGGATGGCGCACTACAAACAGATGCCACACCGGCTCGGCCCATTCAGGCACATGCGGCACGATCAAATTCGGCACGTCGCTCAAGCCCGCTCGATATTGCTGCGCGATGACTTTGCGGCGCGCATTCCATTCGTCCAAATGCCCCAGTTTTGCCCTCAAAAACGCGGCTTGCAAAGGATCAAGCCGCGAGTTGAAGCCTTTGACTTCGTTGTAGTACTTCACGCGTGAACCGTAGTTGCGCAAGACGCGCACCTTCTCGGCAATGACGGGATCATTCGTTGTGACTGCGCCCGCATCGCCAATCGCGCCGAGGTTCTTGCCGGGATAGAAACTCCAACCGGCGGCATCGCCCA
>JAGOBP010000407.1 GCA_017999195.1 Thermoflexales bacterium | reverse complement strand
AGGTTGATGATGGTCGTCTTGCCTGCGCCCGTCGGGCCGACGACGGCGATCATTTGTCCCGGCTCAGCCTTGAAGTTGATGCCGCGCAGCACGGGCACGTCCTTTTCATATTCGGCGTGCGTGTTGATGAATTCGACCGTGCCTAGAATCTTCGGCATGGGCTGTGCATTGGGTTTATCTTGCACGGCGGGCACTTCGTCCAGCAGACTGAAGATGCGTTCGCCGCCCGCGATGGCGCTTTGAATGTTCGTCCACAACACCGCGATCTGCTGAATAGGCTGATTGAAGCGCTGTGAGTAAGCGATGAACGTAATCACCAACCCGAGCGAGATCGTCGTGCCAAACAGGTCCTGATTGCGCAGCACCAGGAAGCCGCCGATACCGGCAACCAGCGCCAGGGCCGCATAACCTAGCGCTTCCAGCGTCGGCGCGAGGGCCGAAGTGAAGGCGACCGCGCGGATGTTGGCATCGCGATTGGCCGCATTCACGTCGCGGAACGCATCGATGTTTTCCTGTTCGCGGCTGAAGGCTTGCACTTCGCGCACGCCCGCGATGCTCTGCTGCAACTCCGCGTTGACGTCGCCGATGGCCGATCGGGTCTTGCGAAAAGCCTTGCGGGCTTGACCGGAGAACCAGCGGGTGGCAATCCACATCAACGGCGCCATCGCCAGACTAATCAGCGCAAAGGGCACGCTCTTGGTCAGCATGTTGTAGGCGATCCACACCAGCAGCAGCACGCCGCTGACCACGTTCACCAGCGCAAAGCTAATGGCTTGTTCGATGGTGGATGAGTCATTGGTGATGCGGCTCATCAAGTTGCCCGCTTCGTTTTCCGCGTAGTAACTCAGCGACAGGCGGTGCATGTGATTGAAGACCGCCGTGCGCATTGATTTGAGCACGTGCTGGCCGGACCAACTCATCGAGAAGAACGTCAGGCCGGTCGTGACCGCGCCCAGCAGATACAGTCCGATCAAGCGCAGCACGATGTTGCCCAGCCCCGCGAGTTTGGCTTCGTTCGTGAGCGTGGTTTTATCCGCCGTCTCGAACCAGCATGAACTGGTCGCCGCAGGCGTCGAGGCGGGGGTTGACGCGCCGGGCAAGTTGGCAAAGCCGCTGCTGGCCTGCGCCGGTGTGAGATAACAATCGACGGCCTGGCCCAACAATTCCGGTCCGGTCACTTGCGTCCATGTCGAGATAACGACCAGCACCAGCGCTAACGCCAGCATCGGCCAGAACGGCTTAAAATAGCCGCCAAAGCGCTGCAAAGTAACGCGCGTGTTCTTGGGTTTCAGCGCCTCTTGCGCCATCAAGTTCATCGGCCCGCCATGGCCGCGTCCGCCGCCCATCATAGTTGCACCTCCGCCACGGCTTCATCCGCAGGAATGTCGGCGGTTGAGACATCAGCCACCAACTGCGATTGATAAATTTGCGCGTAAATCTCGCTGTCTTCCATTAACTCTTCGTGCGTGCCGCGCGCCACCACCACGCCCTTGTCCAACACCAGAATCTGATCGGCGTTGAGCACGGTGCTGATACGCTGCGCGATGACGAAACTCGTGCGGCCCTTCATCAACCGATCGAGCGCGCGTTGAATCTTCGCTTCCGTCACCAGGTCAACGCTGCTGGTTGAATCGTCCAGCACCAGGATATGCGGATCGAGCAACAGCGCACGCGCGATGGCGATACGCTGCTTCTGGCCGCCGCTCAACGTGGAGCCGCGCTCGCCGACCGGCGTGTTATAGCCCTCCGGGAATTCCAAAATGAATTCGTGGGCGGCCGCCGCCTTCGCCGCCGCGATCACTTCTTCGTCGGTGGCGTCCGAGCGGCCAAAGGCGATGTTGTCGCGAATGGTGCCGCTGAAGAGATTCGTTTCTTGCAGCACGATGCCGATCTGCTTGCGCAACGAATCGATCGTGACATCGCGCAGATCGTGGCCATCGATCGTGATCTGACCTTCGGCGGGATCGTAAAAGCGCGGCAGCAAGTTGATGATGGTCGTCTTGCCACTGCCGGTTGCGCCGAGCAGCGCCACGGTCTGACCGGGCGTCGCCTCGAACGTGACTTTGTTCAGCACCGGTGCGCCGCCGCCCGGATAGCGGAAGGTGACATTCTTAAACTCAACCTGGCCCTTGATTTCAGGCAGATTGATCGCATCCGGCTTGTCCACCACGTCGCTCTTCGCGTCCAGAATCTCGAAGACGCGGCTGGCCGAGGCCGCCGCCTGCGACATCTGCGTGATGATCATGCCCAGCTGCGCGATGGGGAAGAAGACGAAGGCCAGATACAGGCTGAACTGCTGCCACTCGCCGATGGTCAACGTCTGATTGATGATCTGCGTGCCGCCCGCATACATGACTGCGGCCTGGCCGAGGTTGGCGATCAAGAAAATCATCGGGAATAGGAACGTGAAGACGCGCGAGACCTTGATGCCTTGCTGCATCAACGAACTTGCGGCCTGATCAAACTTGGCCTGTTCTTGCGGCTCGCGCGCGAAGGCCTTGACGACCTTGATGCCCGCCAGATTCTCTTGCAGCACGGTGTTCAGTTTCGACAGGCGTTTCTGCACTTCGCCGAACAGCGGCTGACTGATCGTGCCAAAGACCACGAACATCGCCAGCGCGATCGGGAGGGTGGGCAGTACGACGAGCGTTAACTGGAAATTCGTCACCATCAAAATTAACAGCGTGCCGGTCAGCAGCACAATCGCTTGCAGGGTCAGAATCAAGCCCTGCCCGATGAACAAGCGCACCTTTTCAACATCGTCGGTGGCGCGGATCATCAGCTGGCCGGTCTGGTTCTTGTCGTGGTAACTGAACGACAGGCGCTGAATCTTGGCGAACAGATCGTTGCGCAGGTCAAAGGCCATGCTTTGCGATAGACGCTCCGCATTGTAGGCCTGCAAAAACGCGAATAGGCCGCGCACGATCGCAAACACGATGATCGCGATCCCGGCGGTGATGAGATTGGATTCGGCGTTGTCGCGATAGTTGACGAATTGATCTTGTGTCCAGCCGATCTGCGGCAGGATAGCCGGCAGCATTTGCGCGGGCGCTTGCGTCAACTTGGACGCGACCACGCCCGTCGTTACAGAATCGATGATGCTGCGTACCAGCGTGGGCACGACCAGCTGCGCCAGCGTCGCCACGAACAGCGCGCCATAGGCAATGGCTGTGATTGATCGATAATGGCCCAGATATGTGAAGGCTCGCCGCAGCGCGCCGAAGTCGGCCTTGGGCCGGCCGCCACTTCTATTTGCTCGTCCCATCATAGTGTTTGTTCTTCTCCTTGACGACTCAATCCGTATAAGAATAAATCGACCACTGTTTCTATTTCCGTCGGCGCGATCCGGCTTCGTTTGCCGGCTTTGCCGTTATGCGTCAGCGCGATGATCATCCCGTGCAGCAGGACGGCGTACACCTGCACATCGCCGGGCGCAATTTCACCGGCCGCCTGCGCTGTCTCCAGGCGCGACACCAGCGGCTGGAGCAACTGCTGGCGCATTTCGCTAAACAGGCGTTGGCCGCGCACGTCTTCGATCTGCTTCATGTCACGCCACAAGGTCTGAAACGATTGACGCCGCTCGCAGGTGATGACCGAATAGCGCGCGACCAGCTGCACCAGATCCGATCGCAAATCGCCCGGCCCGTCGGTTGCCGCCTGCAACGAGCTGATGGTGCGTTCGTGATCGCGTTGCAGCATCGCCAAAAACAAATCTTCTTTGTTCTTGAAGTGATAGTACAACGCTGCATTCGTCATGCCGCAGGCCTGCGCGATGTCGCGAATGGATACTTCCTTATAGCCTTGCTGGCTAAAGAGTTTGGCGGAAGTTTCTAGAATCGTTTCACGTCCGCCGGAATCGGGGGGCATAGGTACTCCTTGTCTTGGAAGGTGGAGGTTGGAGATTAGAGCCGCGTCTCCCAACCTATCTGCTGCCAATTTCCAATCTTCAATTTCCAATTTCTAACTTACCAAACGTTCAGTAACACGGGCTGGGAGTTTACAGCTGGGGCAGGCGGTTGTCAAGAGTAAGCGTCGCGATGTAAACGCAAAAGATGTCAGCAGAAGCGGCTCCGCGCGAAGCCTCCCCGTGGGGCGCATTGCCAGATAGGCGGGCAAGGGGCCAGTCTGATGGCGGGTGAGTTTGCGCCAGACTCACAGCCAGCGATTGCCCCTGTCCCGATCTGCTTTGGTTAGACTTCCGTTGCAATCTGCCCAAAAACACACCAACTACGTAGAATCCCTTATTGACGCTTATCTCCAGTTCATCTATACTTGGCACATCGTTCATCTTTTTGTCGTTTGCCTTACCAGCTGGTATAATCGCTACATAATCTTTTTTGGTTTCATCCGCCCGATTTTATTGATCGGGCAACGTCATCGTCCAACAACTTTTTCGTGAAGACGTGACGCGTGAAACGCACCGCCGCAGCATCGCCAGCTGCCGCCCATTTTGGGCCAGCGGTCCGCGTACCTACTAGATGTGAGAAACGGCCGGCTCCCGGCATATTAGGGAG
>JAGOBP010000406.1 GCA_017999195.1 Thermoflexales bacterium | reverse complement strand
CCGGGCGGCACAATCGATCTGACCACTGCTCAGGTCATGGACGGGGATACCACCTGGATCACGATCACGGTTCAAGACACCGGGCCGGGCATCACCCCCGCCGATCTGCCGCACATCTTCGAACGCCTCTACCGGGGACGCGCGGCCGCTGACTACAAAACGCCCGGCACAGGTGTAGGCCTGTTCATCAGCCAAAATATCCTAACGGCGCTGGAAGGCCGACTTACCGTCAAGAGCGAGGGTAAGCCGGGCCATGGCGCAGTCTTTACAGTCTGGCTAAAACCAGCGGCCTGAACGTGCGCCAACGCACGACGGGGCGGCCTGTGTAGGCCGCCCCGTCTTGATTTCACTTGCTGAACCGCGCTACTAATCGCGGCCGCCTTCGCCTTCTTCTTCGCGCCCGGTCGGGTGACACTCCATGCAATTCTGGAAATCGGCAATACCTTCTTCCAAGTGCTTGCCCTGAATGTTTTGCTCGGTGTGCTCGTGACAGCCGTAGCAGGTGTATTGCTTGAAGTCGGTTGTCACGTGACAAGTCCGGCACTCGCTCCGGCCGCTTTCGCCGTGATCGAGCGGGAAGGTGTGATCGAACGTGGCCCCTTCCCAGGTCGTGGTGGTATGGCATTGCGCGCAATCCAGACCAAACTGCCCCAGGTGTTCTTGCGGATCGGCATGGCAGCCCACGCACGTCTGCGGCGTGCCTTTGTACACGCTGTTGATGTGGCACTTGGCGCACGTCACCGTGACATGCGCGCCCGTCAACTTGAACACCGACAAGTTGTGATCGAACTTGGCGTCTTTCCAATCGGCGGCGTTGTGGCATTGTGCGCAGTCCGCGCCAAATGCGCCCTGATGCGCCCGATCGTCATCGGCCTGATGGCAACTGACACACGCCAGCGGCGTGCCTTTATAGACATTGTTGACATGGCATTTGACGCACTCAACCGCAACATGCTTGCCCTCTAATTTGAAGGCGGCCAGATTGTGATCGAACTTGGCATCTTTCCAGTCGTTAGCATTATGACACTGCGCGCAGTCGGGGCCGTATGCGCCCGCATGCTCATCATCTTTGGCATGACAACTGATGCAGGTTTGCGCCGTGCCCTTAAATGCGCCGTTGACGTGGCACTGCTCACACTCGATCGTGACGTGCTTGCCCTCAAGTTTGAAGGCCGTCTGCGCGTGATCGAAGGTGACCGCCTCCCAATCATCCGAGGTGTGGCACACCGCGCAATCGGTGCCGTACGCGCCGTTGTGCTCGTCGTCCTCGCGGTGACAATCGATGCAGGCGGGCGAGGCCGCCGTGAAGTCGGCCACGGCGCGCACGTTGGCGTGACATTCGCCACAGGTCACTTCGCTATGTTTGCCGATAAGCGTAAACTTCAGTTGATTGTGATCAAATTTGGAGTAACGATCGGCACCATCGTGGCAGGCCAGACAATCTTGACCAAAGTCGGCCACGTGCTGCGTGACAAATTGATCCTGATAGCCGCGATGACAGGCCACGCACTGCGCCGGCTCAAACGTGGTGATGTCGTCACCGTGGCAGTCCGCGCACACAAAGGGCAGATTGCCTTTCGTGGTCTGATGCGCGGCCAGCGTAAACGGCAAACGCTCGTGCGGGAAGTTCGCCACATTCAGGTGCGTCAACGACGCTGTTGCGCCGTTGTGTTCAGAGTGGCAACCGCGACACTGCTTGACGTCCGGCATGGCGCTGTGCAGCGAATTGACATCGTTTAACTGCGTGCGCACGTCCGTGTGACAGTCCAGGCAGCGCGTCGCCATGACCTCGCTGCTCCACGGGTCGACGTGACAGGCTACACAGCGACTGCCCAATTGCGCGTGCGAGGTGACGCCGCCCAACGATTCGCCGCTGTGCGAGTTCAGTTCGCCGGGACTAAACATTGTCCCGCCGCTAGCCAGCGCCACCCCGCCGACGATGAGCAGCGTCAGCAAACCCGCGTAGATACCCAATGGAGTCAAGCAGCCTAAACGGCGCATAAGGTCAGCCTCAAAACACTTACTTGATCAATGTCGCGTAATAAATCGTTTCGACAATGTGAATGGCAGACAGCGTAAACAGCGCCACCCCGATCGGGATGTGGATGGTATGCCACACCGCCAAAAAGCGCCGCGCCGTCGCCAACGATTGCATCTGCTGTTGAATGCGAAAACGATCATCGAATAATTGCCGCAGTTGCTTCGCGTGTGATTGCCCCGCCGCCCCGATCGACATCAGCGCCCGATCGATCTCGCGCCGATACCGCCACTGCGCCAGCGTGCGGCCAAAGACCAGTGACAACCCGTTGGCCGAAGAGGCCACAGGACTTAATCGGCTTGCGCCGAGTTCTTGCAGTTTCACATCGGCCAAAGCAATTTGCTGTTCCAGATCGCGCAAGGCCACTTCGGCCCCATCGACCGTGCGCGGCACCGCCGTGTAAATATAGCGGCCCACAATGCCGCTTAACACGATGATGATCATCATCAACGTCAGCACGCCCGCCAGGCCGTTAAACTTCCACGAGGTATGCAGCAAAACCATGAACGGCCCGACGAGGCCGGTGAAGATGTGAATTTGCAGCCACGTGCTCATGCGGCCGATGGCCTTGCCCTTGGCCCGCTTGCGCAACGAATACAAAGTCTCGGTGCTGAGCATCAGCAAAAAGCCTAGAATGCCAATGCCATGCCCGAAGACACCGCTGGCTTTAGGGATGCCTTGCGTGGCGATCGGCACATAGACCAGCGTCAAGCCGATCATCGCCGCGAGCGCGTACCACAATTCATACGTTCGTTGACGCACGGTGTGTTTGCTCCCACTGTTGATAGAAGTTCGATAACTGCGTCAGTGCCTGATCAGGCTCGGCTTCAAGTTGAGCGCGAATTGAGCAGATGTCAGCCTCGGCTGCGATGAGGTGATGCAGGGCGCGCGACCAGGTCTGATCGCCGATGACGACCGCCCCGACGATCGCGCAGTCACTCACCAGCAAGCGCAACCGGTTGATCGCGTGCTGCTCGGTCAGCACCCACGCGCCGGTCGGCATGCGCCACGCCTCGCTTTCGCCGCGCGAGATCGTCAGCAGGTCATCGTCCTGGCCGCCGCCGCCCACCGAGCCGATGACGGTGGTCACCAAACCCGCCAACTGCGTCACGTTCATCGCCACTTGCTTGACGTAGGGCTGCGGCGGGCCTGCCATGTTCAAGCCCGCCGCGCGGCCTTGATCCAGCGCCGTCGACCACAACACGTCCAGAATGGCGCGACCGCTATGCGGATCGTGAACCTGGGCCACGTCACCGGCCGCGTACACATCGGGCGCGCTGGTGCGCAAATACTCGTCGACCAAGATGCCGCGCTCGAGTGCGAGGTTGGCCGTTTGCGCCAATTCCAGACGCGGCCGCACGCCTATCGCCACCGCCAGCACATCGCATTTGATCTGCTCGCCGGACTGCGTTTCCACGGCCGTGAGTTTATCGCGCTTACCGATGGCCTGCTTAACCTGCGTGCGAGTATGAATGATCACGCCTTCGTCGCGCAAGCGGTCTTCGATCAACCGGGCTTCGGCTTCATCCAGCACATTGGCCCAAAACCGATCGCCGCGCATGAAGTAGTGAACCTTCAGGCCGCGTGCGCGCAGCCCTTCCACCAATTCCAAGGCGGTGATGCCGCCGCCGATGACGACCGCGGTCTTATTGCGGGCAGCGGCTTTTAGCAACGCGCGGGTGTCGTCGAGGTTGTCGAGTTGCAACACGCCGCGCAACTGTGCGCCGGGAAAAGTGGGCGCAATAGCGCTGGAACCGGTGGCCACCAACAACCGATCGTAAATCAGCGTCTGACCGTTCGCCAACACCACTTGATGTTGCGCTGGGCGCAAGAACTCGGCGCGGGCGTGAATCGATGTCGCGCGCAATTTGCGCAGGTCGTCAGGCGTGCGCGAAAACAACTGTTTTTCGGGGATGTCGCCGCGCAGCACGTAGGCCAGACCGGGGCGCGAATACAGGCCGTAAGGCTCTTCGGACACGATCGAGATGGCCGCGGCCGAATCGCGTTCACGAATCGCTTCGGCGGCGGACAAGCCGGCAATACTCGAACCAACGATAACGTATTGATCCATAATTCAGTCAGGGCTTGAAATCAGACGTTGAGGAGATCGATGCGCTCGAACCGCAGCACGCCGCGCGGACACCGCTGCACACACTGGCCGCAGGTCAGGCAGTGGCCATCATGGATGGGCAGGCCGCGCCAAGCATGCGCGCGCACATCGATGTTGATGGGGCAATTGTACGAACAGATGCCGCATTGCACACAGCGCGCGGCTTCGGGCGCAACCTGACCTTGAGCTAAGGCCGTATAACGATCCAAATCTGTCAGAGGGGCAGCATGCGAAGCCGGAAACATAGCAATCACCTGGGAATAATTGCTTAATCGTAGTCGATTGCACTACGCCGAACAACTGCCATCTGTCCGCTGTCTGGGCGACAATTGGCAGTGATTGAACCAACGACTATCCCAGCGGGTAGCC
>JAGOBP010000405.1 GCA_017999195.1 Thermoflexales bacterium | reverse complement strand
CGCTACACCAACACCGAGGCAACCCCGTTGGATGTGGTGTACTTCCGCTTGTTTGCCAACACCTCGACGTATGGCGGCAAGGTGACGGTGAACTCGTTGAAGGTCAACGGCGTCGCAGTGAAACCGATCGAAGAACTGGGCAAGTCGGCGCTGCGCATCCCGATCGAGCCGCCACTCCCGATCGGGACGGCGGTAGACTTTGAATTCGATTACGTCACGCGCGTGCCCACGTCGTCAGTCGCCTCCGGTTACAATCAATTTGGCTTGTTTAACGGCATTTTGGCGCTGCCCAATTTTTATCCGCAGATTCCGGTCTATGATGATGAAGGCTGGAACGTGGAATTGGCCCCCGGCATGGGCGATGCCGTGTACAGCGATTCGGCCTTGTATCAGGTCAACATCCTCGCGCCGCAGGAGCAACTCATCGCCGCGTCCGGCACGTGTGAGGCGCAGGCCGCGCCCGACGGCCAGCAACTTCAGCGCTGCGTCAGCGGCCCCATGCGCGATTTTATGATCGCCATGAGCGCGGATTTTCAAGTGTCGTCAGAGACCGTGGATGGCATCAAAATTAACTCGTATTACCTGCCCAAGAATGCGGCAGCGGGCCAGCGCGGCCTGACCGTGACGGTGAACTCGGTGAAGTCCTACAACCAACGGATCGGCCCATATCCCTTTACCGAACTCGATCTAGTGGAGACGCCCACGACGGCGGGCGGCATCGAGTATCCGGGCTTGATTGTGGTGGCGAAGGAACTGTACGAAGAAAACCAGACCTTTCAGGAAAGCGCCACCGCGCACGAAGCCGCGCATCAATGGTGGTACAGCCTGGTCGGCAACGATCAGGTGGACGAGCCGTGGCTGGATGAGGCGCTGACGCAATTCACGACGGCCTTGTATTATCAGGACGTTTACGGCCAGTCGGGCTATGACGGCTACGTTAAGCAGGGTTTGCAACAACGTTACGATCGCGTCAAGGGCACCGACGAAGACAAGCGCGGCGACCTGCCGGTGGCGGCCTACTCTGGCCGCGAATACGGCGCGATTGTATACGGCAAGGCCGCCTTGTTCTTCGATGCGGTACGCCAGCAGATCGGCGATGAGAAGTCGAATGCGTGGATGCAGACCTATTTCAATGCCTACCGCTACGGCATCGCGCACGAGGCGGATATGCTCAAGGCCATCGAGACGCAACTCGACGCGAAGGCGGTGGAACAGCTAATGCAGAAGTGGATTCGATCGCCGGAGTGAGGCAACAAATCGGCCGAAAACAGCCCTGCGGATCGCCATCGATCCGCAGGGCTGTTTGTTGAGTAGATGCAAATCCCCAGTTTTATGGACGACTTGCTACCCAGCGTCTGACCAGCTCAACCCTAAACTTAACCTGGCCATTTGTCTCTTCAAGCATGTCGCGCTGTTTGAGCCAGTCCCACGCTTGAGTGATTTCGGCTTGAGCGAGTTGCTCGCAGACCCGGGTGTTGATGTCCGCGCGTGACACGGGCTCGTTCCACGCGGTTTGCGCCTTCGCCAGCGCGGATAAGATACAGCGCTCATTCTCACCGAGTTCGTGCCACACTGCGTCGAAGTAGGTGCTGGTCTGCTGCACTTCGCCCAACACGGCGTCTACATCGGCCTGTGTTACGCGCGGCTGGTATTGCGCGCCCTCACGTTCCAGCCGCACATTGACCCGATCGATCAGCGCCGCGCCCACAGCCTGCAATAACGTCGGCTGACAGCCTGCAACATCAGCAATGAATTGCAACGCGTCCTGATCATATTCCAGTTCGAAGCCGTCCCACGGGTTGGTGATCAGCAGTTTGGCAGCCGCGTCGTCGAGGTAGCTAACCTTGACATTGCGCGCCCCGTTGAAAAATGGCGACCAGTAGTCGCGCGTCATCTGATCGAGCGTGTGCAGCCCGGCCAGCACGATGGCAAAGCGCGGGCGATTGAGCATTGCATCGCGGAACTGATAGAGCACGTCGGATTGTATCTTACGATCCTTAATTTTCTCTTCGATCATCTCGAATTCGTCGAGCAGCACTACCACCCAGCGATCCGGCGAGGTGGCGTCTTCGACCTGATTCAGAAAATGACGCAAACCGGAAAAGGCTTCGACGGCGAAATCGGCAGGCTGCGGCTCGACCAAGTCGAGGCCCGCTTTGCGCAGCCGCCGCGCGATCTCGTCACACAAGTTGTAGACGAAAGCGCTCGTCGTTTCGACCGCCGCCAGCGATTGCAGGTTGGCATAAACCGTCAGGTAACTGCCCCTCAGATTCTTTTCCAGATGATACAGAATGGACGTCTTGCCCGTGCGGCGTTGGCCGTGTAACACAATAGGCGGCTTCAGTGTAGCGTCGCGCCACAGACGGTCGATCGTCTCAAATTGATCGTTACGCCCAACAAACGGATGGCCCGAATCAGGTTGAACCGGACGACCCACCAAATACATATTACGAATATGCCGAACTTCGCGTGGCGCGGCCAGCATGGCCTGCTCTTCGGCGATGAGGTCGAACCAGTTTTGAGCCACCCGACTGACCAGAACACTTTCCAGCCTGATTGTATACTCGGCCAGTTTCCGAACGTGAGCGGCGGTCAGGCTGGCATTGGTCAGGGCATCCCGTTTGCCGGTCGCGCTGGTCGAGGCCTGATAAGTGCGAATGTAGGCGGCAATTTCAGACAGCCGAGTGAGAGACTCAATGGTCACTGGACGCAACGGGCTGTCAAGTGTCTTCAGCCAGGTCGTCTCCGCATCCACTGTACTTAAGGCGCGCAGGGACGTGCGTTTGAGAAAAGCATCCAGTGTTCGAAAAGTCTGATACGTCTCTTCGCCGTGAGCGTATAACCTAAGGGCTCCAACGCCTTCAGGGCCTGGCTGTCCCATGTTTCTTCGACGAGTAATTGATAGTAGACCCGTGCCAGCTCGGTCAGCGGCGAAGGACGACGGTCACGCCACCAGTTGGTGGCGAAGCGAGCGAGACGATTGCTGACACCGGGGATGGGTGAACGTCCCGCCAGTTCACCGATGATCAGGCGCGTAGTGAAATCAGACTGTCGCATGCGCGCGAGCTCATCGCTACGGCCCAATCCTGGTGTTCGGTACGGCATCGGCTCACGCAAAAGGAGATCGAAAGTGGGATAGACTTGATCAGGCTCGGCGCTCAGTTGTTGCCGTAAAGCCCGTTGAACGCCCCAACGTTGAAAGGGATTGCAGATGACTTGCCCACAGGCCACTAACCCGGCCGATAGATCGTTGTCGAGTGCCGCCCTGAGCCATGCGGCCAACCAGGGTTGTGGCAGAATCATCAATTCATCCCATAGCGCTGAAAAAAAATAGTGGTGTGCGGGTTGTGTCACGCCCACGAAGCCCAAGTGAGACAAATAGCTGAACCACATAGAAAGGCAGCCGTACAAAGCCTACGATCATGGTCACGCCGAAGGCCACGCCGAAGACCACGCCGCCGGCCACGCGTAATAGACTGAAAGACTCTGGGCTTAAGAGGCCCAAAGTGATATCAACTACGGCGCTGACCACAATAACCAGAAACGTGCTGCCGAGCAGCAAACGAATGATTTGTGGTCGCTGCAATGCCGCGCGGAAATTGGTCCAGCCTGTTTTATCCGCGTCGTCGCCCAATATGCCCGCGACGTAATCACGGTAGGCGCTGGGCTTGAAGAAGGACCAGTACAGCAAACGCAAAAAGCCACGGAAGAAGAAAGGCGTTAAAAGATCAGCGGAGGACTTAGGGATGAGGTGTGAAGGAGTTGGAGATTGAGTCATAGCAAATCAATCAGACGGAAACAAGCGTTTCTTGATTTGATCCCAAAACAGCCCCGCCAGCGCGCTCAGGCCAAAAGCACCGGTTAGAATAGTTCGCACGAGCGGCAGAAAAGTAATGTTGATTGTTTGAGAACCATAATCAGCACTGATGCCTGTTTCCAAAACAACGCGCGGCGTGAAGGCTAAAGTATCGCTGCCAAAATCCATCGGCTGCGCTAGGCGGTAACGAACGTGCAAGGTTTGCTTGCCGCCCTGCGGTAAGCTCTCGAATTTCAAGACGTTCGTCGAATCTTCCACCTGAATGATTTGTGGAGCAGGGGCAAAATCGACGATGACGGTACCGGTGATCGTTTGCGAAGCCACATTCGTTGCCGTCAAATCAATCGTGCCCTCGTCGCCGCGTGAAACGTACTGCGGATAGGCCAGCGTGAGGGACAGCTCGGGAATCGCATCGGCTTTGAGTACTCCACTGTAAATCACCGGTCTGAGCCAGGCCAGCCACAACAGGCAAGCCACCAACAATACTGCGGCAAAGAGCACCATCACGCGCGGTCGCCATTGATCCCATCGGGTGGTCGGTTTGGCGGCTTCAACCAGTTGCACTTTGAACGTCGTATCGATCGGCAGCGTCACAACAGTCTGAGGTCCGGCGACAGCGGGTCGTTTGGTCATCACTGGCCCTGTCTCTATCAACATCTCCGAAGCCACGAGACTTAGGCGAAACCCGTATGCCGGCCTCTGCCTTAAAAA
>JAGOBP010000404.1 GCA_017999195.1 Thermoflexales bacterium | reverse complement strand
AGATTGTCGATCTGGCGCGCGACCTGATCGAGTTATCGGGCCTTGAAGTAGGGCGCGACATCGATATCGCCTTTACGGGCATGCGACCGGGTGAGAAACTCTTTGAAGAGCTGTTTATCCCTGGCGAAACCTATCAGCGCACGGCGCACCACAAGATTTTTGTCATTGGCAGCGCCGACGGTTTTATGCCCGCGCGCATCAATCAATCGGTGGTGCGGCTGGAGTCGGCGGTACAGGCTAATGATACGGCGGCGTTGATGGCCGTTTTGCAAGATTTATTGCCGCGTTATCGGCCATGGCAATCGGAACTGCCGGCCTTGCCGGTGGCAGGATCGACGAACAATGAGTCACAGCTGGAGCCGACCCCGGTTATCGTTTGATAACCTGTTCGATCGATTACCGCCGATAAGGCGGCCCGCACTCGATCGGTGAGGGCACGCTCGGGTGTGATGACGGAATTCATAAATCCGATTATAATGACGGGCATCAGGTCTGGTCAGAATCAATTACGAGGGTGATCTGTGGAAAACGAACTAAAACGCTATGGGGCCATTCTGTGGCATTGGGTCTGGTTGATTGTATTGGGTACAGTCCTGGGCGCGGGTGCGGCTTACGTCAGCAGCCGCTTGACCACGCCCGTCTACGCCGCTTCGACCACGTTACTGATCAATGAGGCGCCCAGCAGTGGTAAAACAACCGATTACACTTCGATCTTAACGAGCGAACGGCTCGCGCGCACGTACTCGGAAATGATGACCAAAGGCCCCGTGATGGAAGAAGTTGTTACGGCCTTGGGGCTGGATGTGAAACCGGAAGCATTGGCTCGCCGCGTCAGCGTCAATCTGGTGCGCGATACGCAACTGGTCGTCCTGCAGGTCGAGCATGAAGATCCGCTTACGGCGAAGAATTTAGCCAACACGATTCCGGTGAAGTTTGCCCAGAAGAACGCGGAACTGCAAGCCAATCGCTACGCCGATTCCAAAGCCAACCTGACCAAAGAGATTACCACGCTAAAAGATCAAATCACGGCCAAGCAAGATGCGATTAACGCGGTCGGGACGCAGAAGACTGCGGCGAATGATGCCGAAATTTCCCGCCTCAATTCCGAACTGACGCAACTGCGCCAGAGCTCGGCGTTCCTGCTGCAAAGTTACGAAAATATCCGGCTGGCTGAAGCGCAATCGACGAGCAATATTGTGGTGGTTGAAGAGGCGCAGGAGCCGGTTGCGCCGGTGCGACCTCGCACGCTGCAAAATACGCTGCTGGGCGCCGTAGTCGGTCTCTTGCTGTCGATGGGTATCATTTTCCTGATCGAATATCTGGACGATCGGGTGCGCTCGCCTGAGCAAATCGACAAAGTGCTGAAATTGCCCGTGGTAGGCCTGATCGCGCGGATGACCAATGTGCCGGCTAAAGGGCGCGCCGGTTTGATCGCTGTGCGTGAGCCGCGCTCGCCGATCGTGGAAGCGTTCCGTTCTTTGCGGACCAACATCCAGTTTGCGGGCGTCGATCAACCGATTCGGACGCTACTCGTCACCAGTGCCAGCCCGTCCGAGGGCAAGTCTACCGTGGCCGCTAACCTGGCCGTTGTGATGGCGCAGACCGGCCTGAAAGTCGTGATTATCGACTGCGACCTGCGCCGCCCGACGGTGCACAAGCAATTTGATCTGCCTAATCACGCCGGATTGACGGATGTGATGTTGCAAGACCCCAATCAATGGAATGGCGTGATGCAGCCGACGGGCGTGAATAACTTGTCCATCGTGATGAGCGGTTCACTGCCGCCCAATCCGTCGGAACTGCTCGGCTCAAAGCGCATGCAGCAATTCATGGCCTACCTGCATAAATCCTGCGACATCGTCATCATCGACGCGCCGCCCCTGCTGCCCGTCACCGATGCGCTGGTCTTGTCGTCGATCACGGACGGCGTGGTGATGGTTATTGACTACGGCGGCACGCGTATCGGTGAGGCGCTGCAGGGTAAGACCCAACTTGACCAGGCCGGTGCGCGAATTCTGGGTGTGGTCATGAACAAGATTCCAACCGGGCGGCGCGGCTACTCCTATTACTACTACTATTACAACCGGGATTACTATTACGACGGCGATGGCGGCGGCAAACGCCGCCGCTCACGACGCAGCGGCTCATCGACCAAATCCGAGACCAGCACGCCGTTGGCCGAGACGCTGCCCGCTTCGCTGGAACCGTCCAACAAATAGCCGTTCCCGGCCACCTCTCTGTGCGAGTTTGCCATGCGCCATATTCTGTTTGTCTGTACCGCGAATCAATGCCGGTCGCCGATGGCGGCTGGCTTGTTTCAGCAGCAAATTGAGCAAGCCGGGGAGGTTGATCGCTGGCAGATCGCTTCGGCCGGAACCTGGGCCGAAAATCAGCGCACCGCAACCACCTTCGCGCGCACCACAATGACCGAGCGGAATATCGACATCAGCGGCCATAGATCGCGTCTATTGGACGGCGATTTGTTACACGGCGTGGATGTTATCCTGGTCATGACGCGTCATCACCGGGAGGCGATTTGCGCAGAATTCCCCGAAGTTGCCGATCGAACATTGATGATGAGCCAGTTGATTGGTCAGACGTTTGATATCGTCGATCCGGTGCAAGGCACACTGGATGACTATCGACGCTGTGCGGCTGATTTACAACAGATTCTAACAGACGGCTACCCCCGATTGGTCGAGCTGGCTGATCGGGCCGCCGGAAATCATTCAGGTTAAGGCAAACATCGTGACGACAGATAAGACCGTTGCCATTATCGGATTGGGCTATGTGGGCTTGCCGCTGGCGGTTGCATTTGGTCATGGCGGCGTGCCCGTCATCGGCGTGGAGTTGAGCGCTTCCAAAATTGCTGAGTTGAATGCCGGGCGCAGTTACATTCCCGACGTGCCCACCGCCGACATCGCCGCGTTGGTGCAGGCCGGTTTGTTGCAGGCCACCAACGACTATGATACGGTTCGGGCCGCCGACGCCATTTTCATTTGTGTGCCCACGCCGTATGACGCGGCTAAAGCGCCCGATTTGTCGTTCATCATCAGCGCCGCCGAAGGCATCGCGCCGCGCTTGCATGCCGGGCAATTGATCGTGTTGCAAAGCACCACGTATCCCGGCACGACCGACGAAGTGGTTCGCCCGATTTTGGAACGGACCGGGCTTAAGGCCGGGGTGGATTTTGATCTGGCATTCAGCCCCGAGCGAATTGATCCCGGCAATACGAAATTCAATGCCATCAATACGCCGAAAGTCGTTGGCGGGGTGACTCCGCGAGCTACACAGCGCGCGGCCGATCTGCTGCGGCGCATTGGCGCGCCGGTCGAGATTGTGTCCAGCGCGCGGGCGGCGGAAATGACCAAGCTGTTGGAGAACATTTTCCGCAGCGTCAATATCGCGCTGGTGAATGAACTGGCCTTGCTGTGTGAACGTATGGGACTGGATGTGTGGGAAGTGATCCGCGCGGCGTCAACCAAGCCGTTTGGATTTATGCCGTTTTATCCGGGGCCGGGCGTGGGCGGCCACTGCATCCCGATCGATCCGCTGTACCTATCGTGGAAGGCGCGTGAATACGACTTCCACACTAATTTCATCGACTTGGCCGCCGAAGTCAATGAGAGTATGCCCTATCACGTGGTCGATCTTGTGGCGCAGGGTCTATCGGGGCGTGGGCTGGGACTGAAGGGTAGTCGGGTACTGGTGCTCGGGGTGGCGTTCAAACGTGACATCGACGACGCGCGCAATAGTCCGGCCGAACGGGTGATTGAACTCTTGATGCGGCGCGGTGCGGTGGTGTCGTATCACGATGCCTTTGTGCCCAAGTTTGTGCTGGGGCCAGATGTGTTTCACCACGAGCGGCAGGTGCTGGAGTCCGTGCCACTGACCGAGGCGGCCCTTACAGAATCTGACTGCGTGTTGATTGTCACCGGGCACAGCCAACTGGACTATGCCTGGGTGCTTGAGCGTGCGGCGCTGGTGGTGGATAGTTGCAACGTTACGGCTAAGCTGACCGACGCTCAGGGCAAGGTTGTCCGGCTGGGTGCATTTGACGAACACTAGATTTCTAACGTGGCGCGATTGTATCTTGACTTTCAGGTGAAATTAGTGTAATCTTCACAAGTGAAAATTGAGGCAAGGCTGGCGGATTAGGTTATCGGCCCACAGGCCACGCCGGTTCATATTCTTTAGATAAACAGGAGGCATCATGTCTAGCAATTACGAGTTGAGCCACGAAGTTTCGTCCGAAACCGCCCAGCTGTATGTCAAGCCTGCGATTGTGCATGAACTGAAGCTGGAAACGCGTGCAGGTTCGCCATTGGGTGGCGGTGTGTTGGTTGATCCGCTCGGCATCGATCCGGCGAACCCCCAGTAACGAATTAACTGTTTGCTGTCCGTTGAGTATCGCCCGTGATGGGCGGTCAATTTACGCTGCTGTGTTACAATCTGCGGCGGGTTTCGTCTTAGCGACGAAGCCCGCCGTTTGTGATTTCAGCGCACTGCGCGCAACTTTACTGGATGGTGATTATGC
>JAGOBP010000403.1 GCA_017999195.1 Thermoflexales bacterium | reverse complement strand
TCAACCGGATCGTTCAGCGGCATCGGCGCAGTGGTGCAGTTGAACAAGCAGCGCGTGCTGCAAATTTCGCGCGTGTATGCGGATTCTCCGGCGGAAAAGTCCGGCTTGAAGGCGGGCGACCTGATCAGTGAAGTCGACGGCGAGTCCATCATCGGCGATGACCTATCGGAGCAGGTGGCCAAAGTGCGCGGTCCGGCCGGATCGGTGGTAAAACTCACCATCGTGCGTGGTGAAGACAAGCCGTTCACCGTGGAAGTGACCCGCGCCACGATCGAGATCAAACTGGTCGAATCCAAGATGATCGACGAGATTGCCTATGTATCGCTGAGCAAATTCGACTCCACGACGACGGCCCAGCAGTTGGGTGATACCATCAAGCAATTGCTGACCAACAATCCCACGGGCCTGATTTTGGACCTGCGCGGCAATCCCGGCGGCTTCCTCGATCAATCCATCGCCGTGGCCGACCTCTTCCTGAAGGACGGCGTGGTGCTGTACGAACGCACCAAAGACGGCGATCAGCGTGTGTTCCGATCGGACGATACCGGCCTCGCGCAGGATATTCCGCTGGTGGTGTTGATCAACGGCGGCTCGGCCAGCGCCTCCGAAATCGTGGCCGGGGCCATCCAGGACCGGGCGCGGGGCAAACTTATTGGCGAGAAGTCGTTTGGCAAGGGGTCGGTTCAGCAAATCAACCGCCTCAGCGACGGCTCCCAACTGCGTGTGACCATCGCGCGCTGGTTTACGCCCAATGATCGGGCCATTCACGGCGAGGGCCTGGAGCCGGACATCACCGTGGAAGCCAGCGATGATCCCAAGGTCGATACCCAACTCGATCGGGCGGTAGAGTACCTGAAGACCGGTCAGTAGTTTTGTGTCAGAAAGACACAGAGTCCCATATCGACTCTGTGTCTTTTTTGTGATATACTTATGATGCAGTGCGTTATAAACAGGTAAAGTTCCATGGCAAAATCAACCGAGTCCGACATCAAAGTCCTGGCGACCAATCGCAAGGCCACCCATGATTACACGCTGGAAGACCGCTTCGAGGCGGGGCTGGCGCTGTTGGGTACCGAAATCAAGTCCATTCGCGCCGGACAGGCCAATTTGCGCGAGGGCTACGTCCAGCCGCGCGGCACCGATTTGTATCTGGTCAACACGCATATTTCGGTCTACGAACCGGCGGGCCGTACCGGACACGACCCCTTACGGCCGCGCAAACTGTTGCTGCACCGCAAGGAAATCGCCAAAATCCTGACCAAACTCAGCGAACGCGGCTATACGCTGATTCCGCTGAAAATCTACCTCAAGCACGGTCTGGCCAAGGTGGAGATTGCTCTAGCGCGCGGTAAGCGCCAGTACGATAAACGACAGGCGATTGCCGAACGCGATTCCAACCGGCAGATCGACCGTGCCCTCAAAGGCAATTCAGGATGACACTTGTGCTCGATCGCGCTCCAACGTCCGATCGGTTTTTGACGCCCGACGGTGCGCCGTTGACTTCGCTGGCCGCCGTCAATCAACTGCCGCTCGAACTGCGTGACGCGATCTATCGCGCACTCGTTTTTGACGAATTGCTGGCGCGCTACAACATCAACCCGATTACCCTGCGCAATCCGCGCGGCGAAACGGTCGTCGACATTCATGCTTCGCCGCGCATCGGGGCAGTGGAAATTAAGATTTGGCGACAGCTCAGCGACCGCGACCCCGTGGTGTATTTCCAACTGGCGGACACGGCCAACGATCAACTGGCGGTGTTGCTCTTTGTCGTCACTGATCCAGACGCCCCGCGTTTCGATGTCGATCGTGATTGGGGCGGCGAGCCGACGAAGTTTGGCACTCTGACGCGCAACGTCCCGGTCGAAGTCGCCGCGATGCAGGCCGGGTTGGCTCCCGGGCAGGTGCGGCGCGGACTGCGGTTGTCACGAGCGATGGCCCCTTTGGTGGAAAGTTTCATCTCGCGGCTTGGACACGAGTATTACTTTTTAGAGCCGTTGGCCTATCACACGGCGATTTTGTTTGAGAGTATGGGCTGTATGTATAGTCACGGCCGCATGAAGATGGAGTGGATTCAGCGCGAATTTCAGCCGCCCGATGGCGAGTTATTCAAGCGACTGGATGGTTCGACGCCGTTCCGAATGCCGGGGGCGGAGAAGACTGTGCGGGGCCGCTCGTGGGCCATTCAAGACGGCATCTTGACTGAACCGTTCACCGATTTCCACATGTACAAACATATCGGCGTGAATGCGGGAATCTGCACATTTCCAAACTATGTGTGGTAAGTGCATTAGTCGCGTAGTTCAATAGTGAGATAGTCACGTAGTCGGCACGTTCTCACGTTGGTCATTGGCCGATTTCGCTCCAGTCAAACTTCGTTCCTCCTGCAAATGCTTTTTCTTGGCTGTGCCGGCGGGCCACTACACGGCCTGAGCCAAACACCTCACACGTCTTCGATTCCAGATCAAACAAACACGCGGTGTTTTCATCGATGCCGAGGATGGCGGCCGACGGCGGCAGTAGCGCTTCCATTTCCTTCAATCGCCGTTTGCCGATGAAGCAATAGCGCGTGTCGAAAGCGGCGCCGCCCTCGCTGTTGTTCCAGTGTGGAGCGATGGCGAGTTCAAGGCCGTACGTGCCCAGTAAATCCAAGCCATCTACCCAGTACGGATCGTGTCCGGCTTTGTAGAGTTCGTACACAGGCACAACGTGGCGGCTGGCCGCAATCGCCGCCGAACTGGCTAGCACCACATGCCGACCTTCGGCCAACGTGATGCGGAAGGCATCGTGAATAGGCGAATCGATCCAGTTGCGCACGGCATACGTGGGGCTGCCCGGCCCAGCGAACACGTAGTTGGCGGCCAAAATCTGATCGGCCGCGGCTTGAATCTGATCGGGCGTCGCGAACCGTCGGGCCTTGAATGAAACGACGTTTAACTCCTGTTGTAAATTCTGCTTGAAGTAACCGACGGCTTTTTCAGCCAGATCACTCGCATTTTCTTGAAAGCCTGCGGGGGTATCCAGAAAAATCGCACGCAGCGGCTCGTTCAAGCGTGCCATCACCGCGCGATGCGCCGGACTCAACCGCGCCGACATCTCGCCCGAACTCATCAACGTCAATGTTCCCAATGTCATATATACTGTCCTCACCGTCAAAGAATTCACCTCAAGATTATATCACCCGCTTGCCCTTTGTCGTTGGTCATTGTTAATTTGTCATTGATCATTTATAATTGACTTACTTGGGGATGCACTGGCTTCGACGGGTAGCGATCGAGGTCGCGTGGCAAGCCGGGGCGCTCTAGCCCCGTTAACAATGGAGCAAACTTTAGGTGCCAACCGCACCCAATACGCGGCTCTCCCCCTCGCTGCATAAGCGAGTGTGAGAACCAGATCACCTACGGGTGATCCGTCGGCCTCGTTCTCGCGCTGGTGGGGCGAGAGTCCGGCGAGACAATGCCAGCGTGCGGTCCACTCCACGCCGATAGAGCGGATCAAAGACCATCGGCTGGCCCTCGCAGTCTCCGTGTCGATGCGGAGCGCGGCGGCGACAACTAAACATCGACTAAGCTTGTAGGCATTCGACGTCATCTTATTCGGACGGGGGTTCGATTCCCCCCATCTCCACCAAGTCGAAGACGCTCGAGGTTAACTGACCTCGGGCGTCTTTCGTATCACCACACACGCATTCTGCCCGCCCAGCCCAAACGCATTGATCAGAGCCGCGCCAATCGCCTGCGGTCGCGCCACATTCGGCACATAATCCAGATCACAATTCGGATCAGGCGTCTGATAATTGATCGTCGGTGGAATGACGCCTTCGCTGATTGCCTTCGCGGTTACTGCCAACCCGATTGCGCCGCTGGCCCCCATCGCATGTCCCAACATCCCTTTGATTGAACTCACGGGCGTGGTGAAAGCGGATTCTTTCAATACCAGTTTGATCGCTTTCGTTTCAGCCGCATCGTTGGCTTGAGTGCCCGTACCGTGGGCATGAATGTAATCAATATCGGCTGGTTGCAACCCCGATCGATCAAGCGCGGCCCGAATGGTCTGCGCGCCGTTCTGGCCCGATGGATCAGGCTCGGCCAAGCTGTGCGTATCGGACGTTGACGCGCTGCCGAGGACTTCCGCGTAAATGTGCGCGCCACGTTTCAGCGCGTGATCGTGGTCTTCCAAAATCACGATGGCGCTGCCTTCGCTCAAGACTAAACCATCGCGCGTCAGATCGAAGGGGCGACAGGCTTGTGCGGGATGCTCATTGTCTTTCGCCAGCACGCCCATCGCTGCAAAGCCGATGATGGACACGCGCAGCACCAGCGCATCCGTCCCGCCTGCGATCATGATCTTTGCCCAGCCGCGCCGAATGACCTCTGCTGCTTCGCCGATGGCTTGCAGGCCGGACGCGCACGCGGCCACTGTCGTGGACAACGGTCCTTGCGTGTTGAAGTGTGTGCTGATCATAGCAGCGGGCATGTTGCTTAGGGCGCTGATAATGCCGAAGGGGTTTGCGCGGGTTGAGCCGTCCGCCACGGACAGCAG
>JAGOBP010000402.1 GCA_017999195.1 Thermoflexales bacterium | reverse complement strand
CGAAACAGATCGCGGTATAGCCAAACGCCACATCATCGGAGATGTCCAGATCGCCCTTGGTCGCGTCATCCGGGCCAGACGACAAAATGGTCAATTGATACGTGGTGTTGTGCTGGAGCAGAATCGTATCCCAGCCGGGATGAGAGTTGGCGGCGATGATGGCCGCACGCAGCGAGGGACAATCATAGCCGCCACCCGATCGGACCGTACACGCCCCCGGGGTGGGATCCGTCGTACCGGTGACATAGTACGTCGTCGCCGTGTTCGGTTCGGCGCGCGCGATCAAATTATTGGGCAACAGGGCGCTGAAGGCGCTGAGGCACAGACTAATCAACAACCAACGTAGTTTCATTGCAGATGCTCCCGTGATGAAATGTTGGGAGCATCATACCCAAGCCGCGTCCCCGCAACGTCTCCGGGCGGAGACGGATCACGGAATTAACGGATCACAACCAACGAGCGGAGCCAACATCCCCAGACACTCGCCCAGCGCGCCTCCGCCGCATTGCGGCGGGCAAGGCGTGCACCCGCTGCGTCGGCGCAGTGCGGTGTGCGGATGACGATCGAGACGTCGCTCGATCCGGCTTCTCAGGCAAACGGCGCACGTGCTAATGGCAGAGTAAAGTAGAGTTGGCGTTCCTGGTCCGGCTTCTCGCCGGGTTCCAGTCGCCAGAGTGGTTTGCTACAATAGACTCGTCCACCCAGGCGGGACAAGTAATGTCTGGCAAGCCGCAGGGGGCCGTTGCCATATCTTGACAGATCGCGAATGAGCAGGATTTCCAGATCGTCATCACTCCAAGTCTGGCGAGCCGCCAGTTGCGCACAGCCATCGCCTGATTGGCTGGCATCCAATACGACCTCGATTCTATCCGGCATGTTGCGCCGCAGCAGGTCCCCCATCGTATAGAGGTAATCAAACCAGATTTTCTCCACCCAGGGCGCATAACCCAGACAGTTTGGCCACTGCGCTGGCTGGCGAACCACCAGAGAAAATTCGGACGTTTCACGCACCCGCGCCTCAGCTCGGGACACAAGCGCCGCCATCTCCAGCGGTTCTATGTGAATTTCCGCCCGCAGCGATTCGGCCAGCAGTTCGACCTGTTCAAATGCCGCGCTCAATTTCTGCCAGAAAATTTGGAGAACTTCCAGTACCGCCTGTCGATCTTCCTCAAGTGGATAATCCTTGTATAGTTCAGCAGCGCCCAAGACCCCGGTCAGGAACTTCTGAAGATCGTGGGCAATGATCTGCGCTTCATCAGTGTCAAGCGGGATGCCGTCTAGCGACCTTCTCAGATCAAGCCCATGTCGCAACACCGCCTCAGCCCAAGCTGGAGTTGGTTCTTTTGCCAAAGACTCGCAGGCCGCCTGAAAAGTCTTCCAGAGCGGACCTGCCACCTGGAGCAACTGCTCAAGCCAACTGGCCCTGATCAGTTCGTTGCACATGAAGTTCCTCTACTATTCAGGTTCGCTGAATTCAACTGGCCAAGATGCTCCCGCTGCACACCCATCTTGAAGACGGATCACGGAATCAACGGATCACAACTAACGAGCGGAGCCAACATCCTCAGACACTCGCCCAGCGCGCCTCCGCCGCATTGCGGCGGGCAAGGCGTGCATCCACTGCGTCGGTGCAGTGCGGTGTGCGGCGCTTGGCAGAGGGCACTGGATTCCCGCGCACGCGGGAATCCAGTGCCCCATCCGCGAGGAAGCCCCATCGGCTAGGTGGATGCCCGATAGAAACGTTCGGGCATGACGTGGGCGTGCGTGACTCCTGATCCCTGATCCCCTTATCCCTCATCCCTGCTCTCTCTTCAACGCCCGCGCCACCACATCGGCCAGCGCCATGTCTGCGCCCCGCTGCCACGCGGACTCGAAGGCCGCCGGCCCGAGGGCGGCCCGCAATCGCGCCACGGTCCGATCGAAGGGGAGTTGTTCTGAAGGCGGCAATGGGGCGGATAAGGTTTGTCGCAAGGCTTGCGCCGCACTCAAATACACTGTGGCTTGCTCGGCCTCATCAGCCGCCGCGATCTGCCCCAGCCCTTCCAGACAGAAGGCCGCGCGCCGCCGATCGCCCACCTGCCACGCCAGTGCGAGACTTTGCACGTATAACGGCGCCGCCCGCGCGGGATCGGCCTGCTCCATCGCCGCCGAGGCCAGATCGAGCAAGACCATCGCCTCGCCGCTCTTGTTGCCCAATTCGCGATAGAGCGCCAGCGAGTCCATCAGCGCCGCCCAGGCTTCATCCGCCCGACCCAGCCGCGATAAGGCCGACCCAACGCCGTCCAAGGCCACCGCCATGCCGCGCCGACTGCCCGCCCGTCGCGCCGCGACCAGCGCCTGCTGGCCGTAGTCCGCCGAGCGTGCGTACGCGCCCTGCCAGTAGGCATTGAAACTAAGTTGCCCCAACATGCGGGCCATTTCCAGCGCATTGCCCAGGCTTTCATACAAGCGCAACGCCGCTTCCAGATACCCCGTGGCGGCCTCGAAGTCGCCGCGTTCTTTGGCCATCATGCCCAGGGTGCTCAAGACATCGGCCTCGCCCGCCGTCGCGCGAAACTGCTGATACAAAGCCAGCGCTTCCAGCAACGCCGGTTCAGCGCGGGCGTAATCGTTGTGCGTCAACCACGTCGCCGCCTGTGCGCTCAGCGCATCGGCCAGGCCGCGCCCGTCGCCCGCCGCCCGAAACAGCGCCGCGCTCTCGGTAGCATAGGCTTCGGCTTGTGCGCCCTGCCCCAACTTATCCATCACTTCACTGGTCAGACCCAGGGCACGCGCTCGCAACACCGACGCGTCCGGCGGATTCTGCGCCAGCGCCCGCTTCAACCACTGCTCGCCCTCGGCCCAATCGCCGTGCGTCAGCCAGAACGGACCCAGCGCCACCGCTAAATGCAGCCCCGTATTCGCGCGCGCCGGTTGTTCCAGCAGCCAGCTCAACGCGACGCGGAAATTATCGCGGTCGGCGTCCAAGCGTCGCAGCCATTCGGCTTGCTGCGGGCCGCCGATGTCGCGCGCGCTCTGCTCGGCCACACTCAAGCGATAGTGCGCGTGCTTATCGTGCAGCGCGTCCCATTCGCCGCTGATGCGCAAGCGTTGCTCGGCGTAATCGCGCAATGTCAGCAGCAAGCGAAAACGCGGTTCATCTTCGGCGCGCTCGACCTTGACCGCGCGCAGCATATTCTTATCGATCAAGGCCGCGAGTTGATCCAGTACGTGCGTTGGGCCATTGCCAGCCCGATCGTTTCGATCGGCCCGATCGGTTTGTGCCAACCCCAACGCTTCGATCGCGCCCGCCTCGAAACTGCCCGCAAACACGCTGAGCCTTGAAAACAAGCGCTTTTCGTCATCGGATAGCAGGTTGTAACTCCAGTCGATGACGTTGCGCAGCGTCTGCTGTCGATCCGGTCGATCACGCGACGTGCCCACGAGGAAGCCCAAGCGATCGGTGAGACGCTGCAACATCTGCGACGGTGTAAACAACTTGCTGCGCGCCGCCGCCAACTCGATGGCCAGCGGCAACCCATCGAGCCGCGCGCAAATCTCGGCGATCTGCGCAGCATTGTCGGGCTTCAGGGCGAAATCGCTTTTCACGGCGCGGGCACGTTCTACAAACAGCGTCACGGCCGCATCGTTCAGCAGGGGCGGCACTTCGTATTCGTGCTCGCCGTACAGGTGCAGGCCTTCGCGACTGGTCACGAGCACGCGCAACTGCACCGAAGCCGAGAGCAGGTCCGTCACGATAGGCGCAGCGTCCAGCACATGCTCAAAGTTATCCAGAATGAGCAAGACGTCTTTGTCGCGCAGCGTTTCGATCACGGCATCGATGATGGATGGCGGGCGATTGTCCAATACATTCAACGCGGTAGCGATGGCGGGCAAAACAAACTCGGGCGCGCTGAGTGAGGACAAGGACACGTAGATCAGGCCAGCGGCAAAGCAGGTGGCGCGCCGTGCCAGATGCTGCGCCACGGCTTGCGCGAGGCGTGTTTTGCCGGTACCGCCGGGGCCGGTCAACGTGAGCAAGCGCACGTCTTGCACCGTGAGCAAGTTGACCACGGCGTTGAGTTCCACTTCGCGGCCTAATAGCCGGGTCAACGGCGCGGGCACTTTCACTAAGCGCGGGTGGATGGGCATCAGCAACAGCGGTGACGTTTGGCGCAGTTCTTCATACAGCGCGATCGTTTCCGGCAGCGGCGGCACGCCCAGTTCTTCTTGCACCCGCGCTTGAAACTGGCGATAGTCGGCCAGGGCACGGGCGCGATCGCCGCTGGCGGTGCGCAGGCGCATCACTTCACGCACGATGGTTTCGCGCAGCGGCTCGCGCTTCAAAATCTGCTGCGCGCACTCGATAGCCTGGGCATACTCGCGGCGCTCACGATAGACGTTGAGGAGCGTTTGCCAGTTAGCCAGATACATCTCGCGCAGGCGTTCGCGATCCAGCATGATCCAGTCGTCGTAGAAGTCGGGCAGCAGATCATCGACGTAGAGTTGTTGGGCGGCCGCTAATTCATCGGGGGCGGAGTGAGCCGCATGTTCAAACTCTTGCA
>JAGOBP010000401.1 GCA_017999195.1 Thermoflexales bacterium | reverse complement strand
GTGCAACTGGATAATCAAACGACGGGCTACTTCAATTACGCCGAACATTTTCGCGCGGCGAATTTGATCCAGACCTCGATCGGTTTTGATTACTCGATCACGGCCGACCCACAATCGGGCACGCCGTTTGCGATGGGGCTGGTACAGGCCATCGGGACGGGCGCGGGTCTGGTCGTGTTGATTGCAACGTGGCGTCGCGCGCGGGATCGATCGTTTCGTGGCTTTGTGGTCTTGGGTTTGATCGTCTCAACGCTGATGATCACGCCGTTGTCGAAGGTGTTGTGGGACACACTGCCCCTATTGCCGCTGACGCAATTTCCGTGGCGTTTCCTCTCGATTCAGGCTGTGTTTGCCGCGTTGATGATTGGCCAGTTGATCACGCACCACGCCCCACGCACCACGGCGTTCGCGTCGCTCGTTGGCGTCGCATTAGCCGCCGCTGTCCTACTACCGCTGCGCCCCGATTATTTGCCCCTGCGCGTCGATGAGATTACGCCTGCGCGGTTGCAGTTGTATGAAGCATTCACCGGCAACATCGGTGCGACCATTCGTGCAGAGTATCTGCCGCGCACGACGCTGCCGCGACCGTACACCGGACCGATATTGAGTGAGCCGTCGACTGTGCCGTTGCGCGCCTTGGTGCTGAGCGGCACAGCCGCGATGACGCAACAGGCGCGACAAACCGCGCGTCAGGTGTGGAGCGCGCAAGTCGAATCGGAACGCGCGACGCTGGCAGTGCCGCTGTTGTATTGGCCGGGCTGGACCGCGACGATTGATGGGCAAACCACTTCAATCCGTGCCGTGCCCGATCTGGGGTACATTCAAATTGAAGTGTCTCAGGGCGCGCATCAAATCGTGCTTGAATTAAGCCGCACACCGTTGCGAGTGGGCGCTGAATGGGTGTCGCTGGTCGCGCTGCTGGGCGTGCTGGCGTGGGGCGGCTGGTCGCAGTGGCTGGCGCGTCGAATGAATTCGACGCCTGTTAGCGCAAGTCGGCTAAAGCCGACTGTCCTGGCGCTGGGCGGCGTAATAATCTTTGTGCTGTTGGGCGTGCTCTGGTCGAGCCGCAGCGCCGTCGCGGCTGATTCACCGTTAAGCATGGACTTTGCCGACAAGCCGTGGCTGCATCACAACCCGGACGGCATCGATTTTGGCGCGGCGCGCTTGTTGGATTACGACGTGACCGTGACGGATCGCGTGAAGGTGTGGTCTGTCTGGCAAGCAACGGCCTCGCCGGTGATAACCGTTGCGCTGGTCGCGCCCTCGACGCATTTTCTGGGCGGGCCAAGCCCCATCGTTGAGCAGACGCAATCGATCACGCCGGGCACAATCACGTATGACTTGGCGTTACCGTATGCCTTGCCTACAGGCATGTATTACCTTCGGGTAAAGTCGTTAACCCACGAAGAGTATTTATCCCCGGTGTGGATTAAGTCTCAAACAGAAGCTGCGTCAGCCGCTTTTGGCAAACTCACGCCGTCGATGGGTCTGGCCGCCGCGCACACGCGCCGGCTTAATTCGGAGCGACTGGATGTGCGTTTGACGTGGACGGTGAGTGGCGCGCTTGATGCCAACTACAGTCTGGCGCTGCGCTTGCGCGATGTTGCTGGCAAGGTGTGGACTTCACTCGACACGCAGCCCGGTTATGGTTTTCAACCGACGAGCGCGTGGCAAGCCGGAACGCTGAATGATGTGTACACGTTGAATGTGCCCGCCGATGCACCACGCGATCAACGCTATGCGCTGGATGTGATCTTGTATCGACGGGCTTCGCAAAGCGAAGTGGGTCGCACGACGATCGATGGACTTAGTCTGGATCAAGCGTCTGAATGGCGCAGCGTCGAGCCGCCTGCTCGCAACTTTACGCTGCCGATGCTAACAAATACGTTAGCGGTGGACTACGGCGAGCAGATCAGACTGGCGAGCTATGACATGGCGCAGGCCGATCAGACGGTGACGTTGAACCTGGCGTGGCTGGCCTTGCGTGACATCGATCAGAATTACAAAGTCTTCGTGCACGTGTTTGATTTGGCTGCGGAAAAAATCGTGGCACAGTCCGATGTGATGCCACGCAACAATGCTTATCCCACGTCGCGGTGGCTTCAAGGCGAAGTGATTACGGATACGATCACGTTGTCATTGACGGACGCGCCAGCGGGCGCGTACCACATTGCGATTGGCCTGTTTGACGAGAGCGGTCGTTTGCCCATCAGCGGGGCGAGTGCCGATGTGGCCAATCAACGCGTGGTGTTGGACGATGTGATTGAGGTGCGTTAAGGCGCAATGTCCAGCGTGGTCAATTCTACGAAGTCTGTGCCGTCTGCTAATTTCAACCGCGTATTATCGAGCGCGTGATATAAGCCCGTGACCAAACGATATTGCCCCGGCGGTAAATCGGCGGGCAGTTGCAGCGTGTAAGCATCCGTGATGATCTCACGCAGCAGCCAGCTCGTCGTGGGGCGCGCACCGTTGACGGGCACGGCATCCACTTGCGCGCGCGGCACGCCCGTCGCATCAAGCAATTGCACAAAGACTTTATACGATTCAGTCAGCGCTTGCTCGTCGCGCCAGAACAATGTGATCGCACACGCCGCCCCGCGCGCGCACTGCGCGCCGCTGTACCCTAGCAACGTGATTTTCTTATCAAACACGCGCTCGAGGCGCTGCTCGATCAGGGGGACGATAAACGTCCGATCGGGCGCAGTGACCCGCAATTCGCCCGCTTCGAAAATCACTTGCCCTCCGATCAATCCGCGCCACCGATAACGTCCCGTTTGAATCTCGAGCGGCACGCGCACCCGCCGGAGTTGAATGAACTGTCCCAGCGGCTTGAACGGCGATTGATCATCTATGATGACGCGCCCTTGATCGTCGATCAGTTGAAGCGTGAGATCAACGGCCACGGCTTGCGCTGCTTGCCAGAAGAACGTCAACAAGACTGAATCACCGGGCAGCACATCCACCCGATCGATATTCACGCCCCGCAAAGTGAGATCAGCGGTCACCGCTCGATCGAGCCGGAAGTTGTAGATGCCCAATTCATCCGCAGTGAAGATGCGCGTGGCCGATGTGACATCGAGCGGTGCGAGGATGGCGGCAAAGGGCCGCGAATTAGGATGCGGCGCGGACGCGGGCAAGGCTTGCAGCGTATCACGCGTGAAGGCTTCCACATAGATCGAATATTGACCGGGCGGCGTGCCGGGAATGACGGGCAATTCAAAACTATCCATGACGTAAGCCGCAGTAGGCCACGCGGTCGTTTGCGGATAGTCCTGATAATCGCGCGGACGATTCAGGGTCTTGGGACTCCAAATCTCGCCCGCCGCATCCACGATGCCAACCGTCGTTTGATAATTCGCATCCAATGGTTGCAAGGCACGCCAATATAGATCGACGCGCAGCGTTTCACCTGCGGGTGTGGTGGCTGATGATAAGTTATACCCGAGCAAGCGCAAGCGATCACCGAAGTCGATGCGGGTTGCTGTCGCATGGCTCAGTTGATCGTTGTTGAGCAATGTGCGGCGCAAGGGCGTGAGTTGGGCATCGAGCGCGGTGAGTTTGATCAGCACGAAGATCAGCGGCACGGCCAGCCACAGCCAGTCGGCTTTAGCCGACTTTTCAGGCTTAGCCGGGGGATTCATCCCCCGGCGGCCCCGCGCCAGCATGAGCGCCAGTCCCAACACCGCCACACTGCTGATGGCGTTCGCTGCCGTGCGTAAGGGCGTATCGGTGAAGGCTACCTCGATGCGATGCCGCCCCGCAGACACATCAAACGTGATCAAGCCGTTCGGATCAGCGGGCGTGATCGGGACGCGTTGATCATCGATGGTCACTTGCCAACCGGGAAAATCAAACGTGAAGTAGGTTGCTGTAAAGTCGAGCGGCGTATCAAGATCAATCACCGCCCGATTGGGCTGATACGCTTCACGGATGACTTGCGTGCCGTTGGGCAGCGTGGCTCGATCGAGCCGTTGTATCACCGCGTTTTGCGCGTATTGTGATTCCAATGGCGATGATGTCGGTCGCTCTTTGACCGTCACCGGCAGATACGCGCCCAACGGATCAACGCCGATGTGACTGGTGGCGCGTTCATAGGCGAAGACGCTGTTGATGGATAAATTGGGCAGCGGCGCGCAGACGCGCGGATACAAATGCGGGGCGGCAAAAATCAGAACGACGATTGAGATGAAGAGCGACACCACTCGCGAACGACGCGTGATGATTGGCGAGTGTGTGAGGGCAGATGTAAAGGCTCCGGCGAGCAGCGCCGCAGGCAAGAGCGCTCGTCCTACAAACCGCCACGGAAATTGTACGAAGCGAATCAGTGGCAGGTTGTCCCACAACCCGACCGAACTCGGCAAAGCCATAAAGATCAGGCCAATCATCAGCAGTGCCGCCGCGATAATGTGGGCGCGTTGTTCACGTGACTGCGCTTTGCGAATGAACAGCAAGCCCAATGCCGCCAGCCCGATCTGCGGCCAGCCCAGACTGATAATCAATGGCGGATTCAGCAACAGCGGATCAGCCGTGCTTGGTCCGCTCAGTACTTCGCTCA